>JAYSVL010000060.1:0-2708 GCA_043718595.1 Gemmatimonadaceae bacterium | reverse complement strand
ACGCACTGGTGCAGCAACTCCGACGGCTTCCCTCTGGTCGATTGGCGAGTGAGATGATTCGGCCAGCGTTCCTCTGGGAGTCGCTCGACGAACTCGTGAGCACCGAACGCGCGCGATACTGTGTCTTTGATGTTGGTTCATGGCAGCGCTTGCACTGCTCGCCAGATGTCGATCAGCAGGAGGTCACGCGGCTGCGCGAAAGTGCAACGCTCACCAACGGGCCGCAGGGAGCGCGCGTCAGCGGCGACGAGTTCGTCGCGCACCGCGACATCTTCCTGCGCTTTCAGTTTGGGACCGGCGAATGGCGCATCGTCAGCGCCGAACCGCGATCAGCAGTGATGACGTCATCGACCCAGTTCACGTCGACGCTCACGATTTTGCTGGCGCTGGCTGCCGTGACCGCATTTGGGCTGGGCCACCGGCAGATCCGACGCAGTACCGTCCCGTTGGAGGCCTTGCGTGATGCGACGCGACGGGTCATGCGCGGCGATCTGCAAACGCTCACCAACATCACCACGCGCGACGAGTACGGAGAACTCGGCACAGCCTTCAACCTGATGACGGGCGCCATCGACCGGCAGATGGGGCTGCTGCGCAGCATGGACGCGGTGGACGAAGTCGCGCTTCGTGATCGTCGGGAAGATGCCATTGTGGAGACAGCACTCGCGCAACTGCGCAGGACACACCAATGCACTCGTGTCTCGATCGCCATTTTGAGCGACGACGATCAGCACACCGTGTCGCGTTGGAGCACCGACGCCGAGGTGCTGACGCCCGTGCGCGAAGTGGTCACGATGAGCGATGCGGATCGCGAAGACCTGCTGGCGCATCCGCGCTGCCACCGTGTCATGGCACGCGCTTCTTTCGGCGCGCGCGAACCGACGCTGACGACACGGCTGGTACTGCCGCTGGTACACGATGCCGCGTTGCTGGGTGTGATCACGCTAGACGTTGCCGCCGAACTGGCGGACCGCACGGACGACATCGAAGCGGCGCAGCGCATGGCCGATCGTGTCGCACTCGGCGTAGCGAACGTTCGTCTCTTTCTTCGCCTCGACGCGTTGTCGACCGGGACTCTGACCGCGTTTGCCAGCGCGATCGACGCTAATTCGCCATGGACGGCGGGCCACAGTACACGTGTGACGCAGCTGGCGCTCGCCATTGGTCGTGAGCTGCAACTGTCGGCCGCCGACCTGACCACCCTCTATCGCGGCAGCATGATGCACGACATTGGCAAGATCGGCATTCCACCGGAAGTGCTGAACAAGCCGAGCAAATTGAGCGATGAGGAGTTTGCAATGGTTCGACGCCATCCAGAGATCGGGGAACACATTCTCTCCTCGCTTCCCCCCTTTCGCGATGCGCTGCCCGTCGTGCGGTCGCATCACGAACGATTGGACGGACGGGGTTATCCGGACGGTCTTGTCGGCGACGCGATTCCGTGGTTGGCCCGCGTGCTCGCGGTGGCCGATGTTTTCGATTCCCTCGTCAGTGATCGGCCGTATCGCGACGGACTGAGTCTGCGGTCAGCACTCACGATCATCGAGACGGATGCAGGGACACACTTCGATCGGCGTGTCGTCGTCACACTCCTCGCCATCGAAGCCAAGGGTATGCTGGCCGAATATTCGGGACGGAGCCGCAGCGGGGACGCGCGTCTGCCTGACAGGTCCAGCGATCCGCACGCGACGTTGCCCGCATGGATGGTCTCCTTATGATCCCGAAGGCACCGCACGAGCGAGAGCAGGTGGCGCCACCGGAATCGGCGCCTGAGCAAGTCGACGAGCCGACCGTTGGCGAGCTACCGTTGGTCGAACTCCAGGAAGCAAAGGAAATGCGAGAGTTTCTGATTGCCGTCGGGCACTTCATGGATCTCCCGACGAAGCGACCAACGCGCGCAACACTCGCAATCCCTGCGATCGTACCGAAGCGCGTGCGCCTGCTCCGGTGGGCGCCGATTGCAGCTGGCGCACTGGTCGCGAGTGTCCTTGCGTTCGTGTTCTGGAACCAGCGTCCGCCCACGCTTCCCGACGCGCTTATTGGAGAGTGGGTGACGAAGAGTCCGCGCTACGCCGACCGTGCGCTTGCGTTCACACCAACTGAAGTTGTCTTGGGTGTGCAGCAAGGGCAACGCGCGCACTATCGCATCACGCGACTCGAAACGCAGTCGCGCGCGGATTCGGTCATACTCGTTTTGTCGTATGAGCAAAACGGCGAACCCACGGAACTCCACGCGACATTGATCAACGGTTCACTGCCGCGCCTGGTGTTCTCCCGACCACAGGGACTGGTGTGGGAACGTCGCGCGGTCGCCGCGTCGAAGTAGCACCGGGGAGCATTCGCTACGGGGCTCGGCTCGGAGCACGCATCACCGGCGCTGCAATACGCCTTGCGCCGAGACGCCCGACACGTGTTCGTTGTCGTGTCGCCGTTGGTCGATACACAAGAAGATCCGCGAGTACACCACGGAGCACGTTGGCCTTACCCCAAGGAGACTCGATGCGCACTCCGCTGATAGTTCTGTTGACACTGCCGCTATTCGCGGCGAGCGCTTCGGCGCAGGTGACCGGCGGCGGTGCCGGCGGTGGAGGTCGTGGTGCCCCAACGCCCGAGCAACAAGCGGCTCGGCTGGCGGCGGCAAACAAACCCCGCACTATCGACGGCATCAACACCGTGTGGATTGAAGAACTCACGCAGCCCGAGTTCCG
>JAYSVL010000590.1:0-9589 GCA_043718595.1 Gemmatimonadaceae bacterium | reverse complement strand
TCTCAGTAGACGGCGGGCTCACGTGGTCCGCGCCACAGACCCTGTACCAGTCGGCCGACGTACACTTGTGTGAACCGGGCGCGTTCCGCTCGCCGAATGGAAAACAGATTGCCGTCTTGCTGCGCGAGAATCGTCGGCTTAAGAATTCGCACGTCATGTATTCCAATGACGAAGGCACGACATGGACTGCGCCGCGCGAAGTGTCTGGCGCGCTCACCGGCGATCGTCACGTGGCGCGTTACGGGCCGGATGGACGCCTGTTCATCTCTTTTCGCGACTATCCGCGCAACGGCATCGAGAGCGCAACGAGTGGTGACTGGGTGGCGTGGGTTGGCCGATACGATGACATCGTCGCTGCGCGCGAGGGGCAGTATCGCGTTCGCCTCAAGGACAACACAGACGCATGGGATGCCGCGTATCCCGGTGTCGAAGTACTCGGCGACGGCACGTTCGTTGTCACGACGTACGGACACTGGGTGGCCAATCAGCCCGCATTCATTCTGTCGACACGCGTGACGTTGCGCGAACTTGATGCACTCGCCGCTGCGAAGGGAGGGTCGCCCTAACAGGCGTCAGCTCGTGTGCAATGCCGCGATACGGCGGGCGATAGTTCGGTGCCGGGCCGAAGGGCGTGGGTGCGGCGCTCTTCAACTTCGCTCCCGATGTGGTGATAGAAGTGCGGTCGCCGAGCGAGTCTACCTCAGTGCTGCAGGAGAAGCTTGACGACTATCGAACAGCGGGCACGGAGCTCGTTTGGGTCGTCAATCCCAAGCACCGGACCGTCACGTGCCTCGCCGGCAACTCGGCCTCAGTGGTACTGCGCGAAGGCGACGTGCTCACCGGTAGCCATGTGCTGCCCGGCTTCTCGTGCGACGTCGCACAGATTTTCGACGGCATCGCACGCGACTTTTTGTCGTGGGACGACGACGAACCATCGTAGTCAGCGTCCCAGCACTGCGTTGCATCCCGCGGCGTGTTTGCGCTACGGGTTTCTCACCAAGCGAAAGCCCACGCCGCTTGCCGAGGATGCGGCGGCGAGCGCCTGACGGTACGCGGACCTAGCCGTTTGCGACGTGCTGCGAATGAATCCGCCGCGCAAGATGCGGTCCGCCCCAGTGGCGGGTCCCGTCGGGTCAACCGCTGGCGAGATGGCATAGTAGGTGAGTGAATACCAGTCGTGCACCAACTCAAATACGTTGCCGTGCATGTCGAACAGGCCGAACGCGTTGGCACGTTTCCGTCCCACCGGCTGAGTGAGCTGTACGGCGGTGACATTTCCCTGCCACCATCCCATGTCGTCCAGCACGTTGTTGCCACCGTAGTCGCCGGTGGTGCCGGCACGACACGCGTATTCCCACTGCGCTTCCGTTGGCAAACGATATCCCTTGCCGGGATCGAGTTGATTGAGTCGCGTGAGAAACGATTGGATCTGATCATATGAAACAGACTCCACGGGACACGCCTCACCGCATGCAGCATTAAAACTGGGACTGAGCCCAGTCACCGCTCGCCACTGTCCTTGCGTCACTTCGGTTTTCTGCATCTGGAATGCGCTGAGCGTGACGGTATGTGCCGGTCGTTCGGTTTCGTCGCCACCTGTCACACTGCCCATCACGAAGGTTCCCGCAGGAATGCTCGCAAACTGGTCGTCTGCAACAATCGGCGGCGTCACGGTGATGGTCGCCGACGCTGTTCTCGTGGTCGTGGTGAAGCCCGGTGCCACACCAGTCCCCGTCACGGTGATCACGGCCGTCCCTGGTGCGACACCGGTCACAATACCACTCGCCGATACAATCGCGACCGTAGGCGTTGCACTCGCGTAGGTGTTGCTCACCACAACGGCCGTTGAGGCAACTTGTGGTAGCGGTGTAATCGCAATCGATGAGCCGACGATCACATTCGCCGTTGCTGGCGAGACGGTGAGTCCGACCAACGCGTCTGGTGCTTGGGTGACGGTGATAGTCGCCGTTGCCGTTTTCGAGGTCGTCGCGAAACCGGTCCCGGAACCTATCGCGGTCACCGTGATGATCGACGTTCCCACGCTCACACCCGTCACCACGCCGGTGGACGAGACGCTTGCGACGGCCGGCGTTCCGCTCAAGAAACTTGTCGTCACCGCGACACTCGGCGCCGCGACATCGGTTGTGGTGGTGAGACTCAGTGTGCGCCCGGTAAATACCTGGCCGAGTGTTGGTGCAACGGTGACAAAACGGAGGGCATCTGGTGCCGTGGAGACGGTGATCGCGATCGTCGCACTCTTGGTCGTGGTGCTGTACCCAAGCCCCGACCCTGTCGCCGAAACCGTGATCACCGCAGTGCCAGGCGACACGCCGCTGATGACGCCCGTCGGTGATACGGTCGCGACGGTGGGGGCAGAACTGCTGTAGCTGTTGCTCACCACCACGCTCGCGGCGGCCACGTCGGGCACGGTCGTGATCGATAACGTTTGCCCAACCGTCACGTTGCCAATCGTTGGCGACACGGTCACGCCGCGCAACGCATCGGGTGCCGGCGACACGATGATCGTGGCGGTCGCAGTCTTGCTCACCGTTGTGAATCCCGTACCGCTGCCGGTGGAGGAGACAATGATGACTGACGTCCCCGCCGACACGCCGGTCACAACGCCAGTCGCCGACACCGTCGCGACCGCTGGCGCGCCGCTGGTGAACGCGTGACTCACCGCAACACCCGCCCCCGCGACATCGGGCGCGACTTGCAACGTGAGCGTTTGACCGACAACCACACTGCCGTTGCCAGGCGTCACGCTCACGCCGCGCAAGGCATCTGGTAGCACAGTGGGCGTGACCGATTTGTCGCCGCCACACGCGATGGCCAGCAGCAGGGTGAATGCTGCGACGATTCGCGTGGTCGCTCGGGAAGTGGTGTACACAGGCCGTCCCCTCGTACGGGTAAACAACCGCATGCGCGCTCCACCACACAGTTACCACGTCTGGCGCCGCGCAGCAAGTAGCCCACACCAACGCGCCTACTTGCACCGCTGCGTACGTCGAGCGTACGCTTCGAACGCCCTCGCCATCTCGGGGATACTCGGGCCCGCCGCGCCTTCTCTCCTCCGCCCCGCACCCATGCTGCTGTTCAGATTCCGGTCCTTCGCGGGCTTGCTGCTGTTGATCGCGGTGTGCTGGGTGCTGAGCCGAAACCGCAAGGCCATCTCCTGGCGACTGGTGTGCTGGGGCATCGGACTGCAGATGCTCTTTGGCGTGCTCGTCTTGCTCACGCCCGTCGGCGCATCACTCTTTCGCGCGATCAACGATGTGCTGCTCGGCGTGATGCGATTCTCCGACGTCGGCGCGCGGTTCTTGTTTGGCGACCTGATCTTCAACAATGTGCCCGTTGGCACGGGAACAGCCGGTGGCAACGGTGCGCTGGTCGCGTCGGGCACGCTCACCGCGCGCACGGGAGCGTACTTCGCCTTTCACGTACTGCCCACGATCATCTTCTTTTCGTCGCTGATGGCGGTGCTCTATCACCTGGGCATCATGCAACGGGTCGTGCACGCGATCGCCTGGGTCATGCAACGCACGATGCGCGCGTCGGGTGCGGAATCGCTGGCCACGGCAGGTGGCATTTTTGTCGGACTGATGGAGACACCATTGCTCGTGCGTCCTTATATCGCACGCATGACGCGATCTGAAATCTTCGCGCTGATGGTGGCCGGACTTGCATCGATCAGTGGCGGACTGTTGGTGGCGTACGTCGGCCTGCTCTCGCCATTCTTTCCCGACATCGGCGGACATCTCGTGTCCGCATCGTTCATGTCGGCACCGGCGGCGTTGGCGGTCTCCAAGGTGCTCTATCCCGAAACGGAAACAGCGGAAACCGCGCACGCCATGCCGGTGGAGTCGGAGCAGAGCAGCGACGTTAATCTGATCGATGCCGCCGGGCGCGGCGCCATCGAAGGCATGTTCATGGCGCTCAAAGTTGGCGCGATGCTGATTGCCTTTCTCGCGTTGCTTGAAATGCTCAACGCCGGCTTCGGATTGCTGGGGCGCACGGTCGGTCTTGCCGACTTCACGCTACAGCGTGTGTTGGGCGTGTTGATGGCACCGGTGGCGTGGATCATTGGTGTACCGTGGGTCGACGCGCGGGCCGTCGGTGAACTGATTGGTGTGAAGACGATGCTCAACGAGTTCGTCGCGTTTCGACAGTTAGCCGATCAGCTGCAAGGGTCGGCGGCACTTAGTCACCGGTCGATGGTGCTGGCCAGTTACGCACTCGCCGGCTTTGCCAACTTCGGCTCGATCGCGATGCAAATCGCCGGCATGGGGGAATTGGCACCGTCCAAACGACCCATGCTCGCCGAACTTGGCTTACGCGCACTGCTGGGCGGGTTGATTGCGTCGCTGATGACGGCGGCAGTCGCGGGCGTACTGTTGCCGTGACGCCATAGTGCGTGTGCGATCGTGACATCGTCGCAGGCGCATTCGCTCGTCGTGAGCGGCACCCTCACGCTCGATACTACGGAACGGTTGGGAGCGATGCATGCAGATGTACCCGGTGGCTCTGCGCTCTATGCTGCTGTGGTTGCGAGTCTCCTGCTTCCAACGCGCGTTGTTGGCACTGTTGGGCGCGATTTCCCGCTCGACGCGCAACACGTGGTTGGAGCGGTCGGCCGCGATTTTCCGCTCGACGCGCAGCGGGCGATCGACATGTCGGCCGTCGAGGTTCTGGACGGGCCAACGTTTCGCTGGCATGCGCGCTACGAACCCGACGGCAATCAGCGCGTCACTGTGTCACGCGACCCGGGCGTTGCCGCAGGTCGACTGCCGCGCGTGCCCGCTATGCCGGATGTGAACTACGCGCTGCTGCTCGCGAGCACCGACCCTCGTGTGCAAGCGCATGTGTTGGACGCGTGCGCCCGGGCGAGTCTTGTTGGACTCGACAGCATGTCACACTGGTGGACGGAACATCGCGACGCGTTGCGCGCGCTGATGCGTCGGGTGGACGTCGTCTTCGTTGACGAACACGAGCTGGTGCTGGCGACCGATACCACAGACGTGCTGGACGGCGTGCAGCGATTGTTGGCACTCGGTCCGCAGATTGTGGTCGTCAAACGTGGATCACGCGGTGCCTTCATGCAGCGAGGTCACCACGCACCGATGGCGGTTAACGCCGCGTCTGTTCCACTGGTGGACGCTACAGGTGCTGGCGACGCGTTCGCCGGTGCGTTCATGGCTGCGCTCGTGCGTGCACCCGAGCGCGGTGATGCGTATGCATTGCGGTTCGCGACATCGGTTGCGTCGTTCGCCGTGGAAGGCGTTGGCGTGAGTGCGCTGGCGACAATTGATCTTGACGCGGTGCAGGCGCGGATGGCTGACCTGCGAGTAGAGAACTCACGCGACATGTGGACCGTGAATACGTCATCGCGTGCCGACCAATCACACTAACTACAAACAACCAACTGCATTGACGCGGAGGTCAGCCAAGGTTCGCAGAATGCGCGGAGGAAACTCTTGAAGTCCTCTGCGCTCTTCGCGGACCTTTGCCTACCTCTGCGTCAATGTTGTTTGCGGTTGTAGCGCGCAATGAAAACAAGTCAATCGATGGCAGCGCGAAAGAGCGACACGAGGTCAATCGACAGCGGCGGGAGGTGTGCCAGTGGCTGCCACACCAGCACCGTGCTCACAATCTCCGGTCGCGTATCGGTGTCGTTCCAGCGCTCCACCACACGCGCCCGGGGATCGGCAATCCAATAGTCCGTTACCCGCTCATCTTGATAGATGACACGCTTGGTTGAACGATCATGCCGCGCCGTGGACTTCGACAACACTTCGATGATGAGCCACAGCGGAATGCCTGGCTCCCATTCCTTCGGCCGAGGCACGCCGGCAACACGTGGAATGACAAACAGGTCGGGGACGACCAGCCGCCGACTGGAAAACGCGATGTCGGTCGGCGCCATAAACGCTTCACCGATGCCGTGTTCGTCCAGATACGCGAACAAGTATCGATAGAACGCCATCGCCACACGCTGGTGGTCCCACGTTGGCGACGGGCTCACGACCAACTCTCCGTCCAGCACTTCGTAGCGCTTGCCGTCGTCCGGCAACGCACGCGCCATTGCGCTCGTCCACTCCTGTGTCGCCGCCATGCCCATACGCTACCCTCGGCGCGTTCCGTTCGGCAAGATGCATCCATGCGAAATAATCGCCGCAGTGGCCGCAGTGTGCGTCATCACTTCATTGCGCCTGTTGCCATTCCGTTGCGTACCGACAACTTCCACACCATGAAGGCGACATCAACCACTGACCGGCGCACCATCGTGCGCTTTCAACAGATC
This sequence comes from Gemmatimonadaceae bacterium, assembly GCA_043718595.1. Lineage (GTDB taxonomy): Bacteria > Gemmatimonadota > Gemmatimonadetes > Gemmatimonadales > Gemmatimonadaceae > Gemmatimonas. The sequence continues at coordinate 3,288 of JAYSVL010000590.1, read as the reverse complement.
CCGAACGTAGGCCCAGCAACGGCGGGTGACTTTCGCGTCCTCGACATCGCCACGCCGCAAGACCTCATTGGTCGCGATCCATACGCGATGTATGACACGCTCTGTGCTCGCACCGGACATCGACATGATCCCTGCGTAATCGACGTGTTCATCGCCGCGGTGCGATTTATGGAGGGCGCTCCGTCCACGCCGTGGTATGCATACACCGCGGAACGCAAGGTTGTCCTCGCGCGCCTCGCCGCAACGTCGGAGGTAACTATCTCCTGCGGAGTACCCGCACGCGGCCCCGCGCCGCCGCGCGTTTGACAGGTGCTGTTCCAGACGCCAGCATCTTAGCATGCAAGCATTCCTCGCCATCGCACTCGGCCTCGGTCTCGCCGCCGCCAGTGGCATGCGCGTCTTCGTGCCACTGCTCGCACTCAGTGTGACTGCGGCCACCGGGCATGTGCCGCTCGCGCCGAGTTGGTCGTGGCTGGCCAGTCCGGCCGCGATGATGGCCCTCGGCACAGCAACGGTGCTGGAGGTCATCGCCTACGCCGTGCCCTGGCTCGATCATGCGCTCGACGTTGTGGCGACACCAGCCGCTGTTGTCGCTGGGATGGTGGCGTCCGCGTCCACGTTGGTCGACCTGCCACCATTCCTCAAGTGGGGCATCGTCATCATCGGCGGTGGCGGACTCGCAGGACTGACACAAGGCGCGTCGGTACTCGCGCGTCTCAAGTCAGGATTGTTCACCGGCGGTCTGGCCAATCCGGTCATCGGCATCGCTGAACTGCTCGGCGCCGTAGGATTGTCGATGCTCGCGTTGTTCGTGCCGATCGCCGCGCTCATTGTGTTGGTGCTGCTGCTGTTGCTCGTTTTTCGTCGTGCGGGGCGCTTGTTGTTTGGGCGCCGCCTCACTCCCAGCGCGCCGGGTGGGCGCGTCCCGACATAACCCAGAGAGGTGGGAAGATGAATTATCTCTACACAGTGATTATCGGCCTCATCGCCGGTGCCGTCGCCAAGTTTCTTATGCCGGGCAAGGATCCGGGCGGACTAATCATCACCACAGTGCTCGGCATTGCCGGCGCGTTTGTCGGCACGTGGCTTGGACAAGCGGTGGGCTGGTATCAGGCAGGCGCGTCCGCCGGTTTTGTCGCCAGCGTCGTCGGTGCGATGTTGCTGCTGTGGGCGTATCGCATGTTTAGCAAACGCACGGCATAACGCGCAAGCGCCTACTGCGGGAACGACACCTTGCCCATCGAGACGGTGGGCACACCCTGTCGATCACCAAAACTTGTCACGTCACCAACGAGCGCTTCGTTGGCTAACACCGCAAACAACAATGCTTCTTTCGCATCACCGGCGACGCCAAGTTCGTCGGTGATGCGCAGGGTGCACTGTGTCAGCGACGTCGCGAGCGCGGACACGAGCGCGGGATTGTGTGCCCCGCCGCCACTTAAGTAGACGGCATAACGTTCCTGCGGGTCGCATGCCCGCGTGACCGCGTCAACAATCGTGTCGGCGCTGAATTGCGTTAGCGTGGCCATCACGTCGCGTGCGTCACGCTCGGCGAGCGGTACTCCGCTCTGCTCGGCCGCCGCGGCAACATACTCCAGATTGAACAGCTCGGGCCCGGTGGTCTTCGGGAACGGGGCGTCAAAGAAAACATGATCCTTGAGGGCGTGGAGTAGCGCAGCATCCACACTTCCCGTGCGCGCAATTGCCGCGTCAGCATCGTACGGCTGGCCAAAGGCGGTCCGAGCCCACGCGTCGAGCAACGTGTTCCCTGGTCCGGTGTCTGTCGTGAACACCTCGCTCGCGTTGAGTGTGCCCGGGAGATACGTGAAGTTCGCGATGCCACCCAGGTTGAGCATCAGCCGGTGCTCACCGCGTTTCGAGAAAATGAAATAGTCGCCATACACTGCCAGTGGTGCGCCCTCACCACCGGCCGCAATGTGCTTCTGCCGAAAGTCACTCAGCGTGATTATTCCGCTGGTCACGGCCACGTGATCACCGTCGCCAATCTGCAGCGTGGCATTTGGGAACTTCGCATGGCCATGCAAACTGCGCGGCGTGTGCATCACGGTCTGTCCGTGACTGGCGACAATGTCCACGTCGTGCGCGCTCATTCCCCACAAAGCAAGTGCGTCGGTGACCATCTGCCCGTGCAGTCGACCGATGTACGCGTTGAGCATGCACAGATGCGGAAAGTCCACCTGCGACTTCGCAAAAACCGTGCGAATCTCGTCTTTGATGTCGTCGGTATACGGCACGGTAAGAAACTGCGCAATGCGCACCTCAGTGTCGCCACCATGACCGCGCAAGACGCATAACGCGATGTCCAACCCATCCAGCGACGTCCCGCTCATCAAACCGATGATGCGACGTGTATCCTTGCGCGCGATGGCGACGAGTCGTTCGAGGTTGGCATTCACGGTTCGCTCCTTACCGCATCGTGCTGGGTTTGAGCCCCAGGCTGGTGTTCAGCCAGCGCACCATCGGCAGCATCACTTCGTAGTGCTTGACGAGCAGTTGCGGCAGTTTCGGGTTTTGCACCTCGTCGTTGCTGATCGGGCAACCGGCCGTGAACGACTGATAACGCAGCCACGCCGCCGCCTTATGCTCCGGATCAAAGCCGCGCGGTGTGCGTGTCAGCATTGCTTCCTCAGACAATGCACCGAACCGCTTCTTGAACGCTCGTCCAAGCACGATGTCCTCGAACCCCTGCCAGTCGTCAGCGAGCGATTCACGGATCTTTGTCAAACCGGGACGCGGCGGCATCCAGATCCCACCACCACAGAATGATCCGGTTGGTGCCATGTGAAAGTAGAAGCCAGCGCCACCGTGCGCGGCCTCGCCGCCTACCCCGTGACCGGCGTCGCGGTGAAAGAACCAGCAGGCCACGTGTGTCTTGTACGGTGACTTGTCCTTTGAGAAACGCACGTCGCGATGAATACGAAACGACGACTTCTTGGGTGATCCAACAATCTCCGGTGCGATGCGCGCCAAATGCACGTCCACCTCTTCAATCAGCCCAACCAGTGGTGCCTTGAGCTGTTGCTCGTAGTCATTCCGATGCTCCTCAAACCATTCCTTGCGATTGTTGCGCGCGAGACCACGCAGGAACGTCATCGCCTTGGGCGAAAATCCGCGGAACGTGTCCATACTCATCCGGCCGGAAAGAGGAATCGGAGGAACAACCCCGTACGCTCGCCCCAGGCGCGCTCGTCATGCAACGCTCCCTCGGCTTCCATGTACTGCAGATCAACATCACGCGTCCAACCCCGTCGCAACAGCATTTTGTAC
>JAYSVL010000589.1:0-9599 GCA_043718595.1 Gemmatimonadaceae bacterium | reverse complement strand
CTTGCGTCAGAGCCTCCTCGGCCGGGGGCAGTGTTTAGTTCGGGAGCGAACTACGCGCCGAGTGCAACCTTTGCGTGTCTGAAATGACGATAAGTTGAGAAGTCTTGCTTCATTCTTTGCAGAACACTAACCTTCTCGTATCTGAAACACTGGAAGGTTAGAAAGGGTGACCATTCATCTCGTCGGTGAGACCATCGATAAGGCCCGCAGCCACTATCTGGCGGAGACGGGCAAGCTCGTCCAATTGATGAGGGGCATCTATGTCGATGCCGACGACGACATCGATCAGACCGTCCTCGCCCACGCCGTCCGCATTGGACGCTACCTCTATCCCAATGCGTACCTGTCGGCGGCGTGTGCCGTTGCACTGAGGCCAACCCGCGACGGTCGCCTCTACTTGACCGGTCCGCGAGTGCAACGCACCCGCATCCGCGCTCTTGAAATCGTTCAGAACCGGGCGCCGAAGATGCCGTCGCTCGCGTCCGCCACTGTTGCCGACAGCCTAGGCGAGTTCGCGGTCAACGTCTCCTCGATCCGACAGCGGTTTCTGGAGGCCTTTCGGCTGCGCAGCGAACACGCGGCATCCATCGACGCGCCGGCGCGCGAGGCTATCGCCTCCCGCCTGGTTGAGGAGTACGGCAGCCCAAAGGCAGCAAGCGACGCGGTCTGGGCGTTGGCGCGTGAAAACGCGTGGTACCGCGAGGGCGAAGGTGCCGAGCGATTCTTGCTTCGCGGCCCTGAAAAAGCGCCAACGCGCAACGAGGCTGCGTTCGCCCTGACCGTGGCATGGCACGGCCTACCCATCGGCACCCTCGCGCACGACGGCTTCGAGTGGCGGTGGTCGCAGACGGACAGTGACTCGCTTCTGCCGCTCCTCATTCGCCAAACGATACCGGGCACGTTACCGCCGTTCGTCGTCTCCCTGCTGCCCGAAGGCTGGCTCAAGACCGTCCTGAGCGACCGCGACGAGCGCGCCACGCTTCGCTCGGGGAGGCGCTACATGTCCAACATCACGATGGCCGAGCACGCAGATGAGCTGGCCACTTTGCCCCGTGATGTCCTTTCCACGCCGCTCGCCGCCCACACGACGACGGGTGTGTTCACGGGCAAGTATGCGGGTCCCGGTCGCGGCGCGCTGGAGCAGGATTTCGAGCGCAATCTCGCCACGATCTATGCGCGTGCCGATACACCGCGCCTGTCAGGCGTGCAAATCAAGGCGCCGATGACGCTCGACAAGGACGGCAGGCTATCGCCGAGTATTGGTTCGCCGTTCACACACCTCCTCAAACCCGCAGGGACCAGCGGTTTCGAGGCCTTGCCGCTGGTCGAATGGGTCGGCCTGAGTCTGGCGCGGGAAGCTGGGTTCGTTGTACCCGCTCACGCGTTGATCCCTATGCCCGATGAGATGTTGCCGGCGCTTCTCGTCGAGCGGTTCGACATCCGCACCGATGAGCAAGACAAGCGGCTGTTGGCGATGGAAGACTTTTGCTCGCTGCTTGATCTAAGTCCGGCGGCCAAGTATGACGGCACTATCGAACGCGTGGCGCGCGCCTTGAGAGGCGTATCCACGTCGCCCGACGAAGACCTGCAGATTTTGGTGAAGCGCTTGGTGTTCGCGTGGCTCATCGCGGACGGCGACATGCACCTCAAGAACGTGGCCGTGCTGAAAATCGCCGAACCCGGCAACCCGGCTTTCCAGAGCGTTCGTTTTGCGCCCGTCTATGACACCCTGACGACACGCGTCTTTCCCCGCCTCGAACATGACCGGATGGCGCTCAAGCTCAACGGCAAGGACGAACGGCTCAAGCGTGCCGACTTCCTCGCGGTCGCTGCGATCGCCGGACTTCGCGCGTCGGATACCAATGCCGCGATCGACGACGTGTTGGATAGGATGCGGGCTGCCGTCGACACGATCACGTTGCCCAACCTTCTCGGCGACGCGTGGGGGCCGTCCGGTGAGGTTGCTTTGACCCGAATAATTGAGATATGCCGGGAGCGGATTGCGATGTTCACGTGACCGACGCCTTACATGCCAAGCCAACGACCTCATGATCTACGCACACCGCATCGTCGACAAAGCAATGAGTATCGCGCCCGCACCGAACTCGAAGGTCAACTGAACGAAGCACTTGAACCCACGCGACCGGTTCAACGTGGCGAACGAAGCATTGTGAGGCGAACTTGCACCCATGCGACGCCCCTTCCGTCTGTTGTGCTCCGCTTTCCTGCTCGGCCCGTCTGTGTTGTCTGCGCAGCCCGCGCGCGACGCAGCTCCGCGCCGAGCACTCTTGCCGATCGAGTTCGTCAACTCCGCTGAATTCGGTTGGCTGACGAAACCCGTGTTGGCGCGACGTGTGCTGGATGACATGTCGCAGCTACAGGTGTGGAAGCTGAGCGGTGCCGGGACTCTTTCGCGACCTGCGACGAGCGGACTGGATACCATGCGATCGATTCGCGTCGACGTCAGGCTCAACGTGAATCCTCCGGCGACGCCAACCGTTCGGCTGCCGGCAATCAATCTGTCGCGCGCATTTGCGAATGAAGACTGGACCGGGTTCAATCGGCTCGCGCTGTGGGTGCGCGCGGATTTTCGCGGTGTACCAGTGGTGCCGTTCCAGCTGGTGATGCACAACGATGGGGCAGTGAAGGTGCCAGACCGTTTCAATCGCGAAGGGACGCATGTCATCACATTGCGCGAACAGGGGTGGCAGCAGATTCTTTGGGAGATTGATCCGCTCGCGCGCGACAAAGTGACACGACTCGAAATAGGCTACTTCGTTAATCGTATGTTGTCAGAGCCGAGTGATCACGTGGCGATTGAGGTTGGACCGATTGAGCTGCAGCGCGTGGAGCCAGATGTACACACTGGATGGACGCCGGCGGCGGGGAAGATTGCCTACAGTCACAGTGGTTACGAGAGCGGCAGTTCCAAGACGGCCATCGCCAGCGCATTGTCGGCGACGACGTTCGATGTTGTGCGTGTGAGCAACAACGCATTTGGCGAGACCGTGTTGCGTAAGCCGATTGACATCGCACGCACGGCGCGTGGCGATTTTCAGCAGCTCGATTTCTCTGCGATCACGACGCCGGGTGAGTACGTGCTGCGCGCGGGCAACGTGACCACCAAACCGTTTCGCATTGGCGATGACGCGTGGACCGCGTCGATCTGGAAAACGCTCAATTTCTACTACGGCAATCGCTGCGGCTTTGACGTGCCGGGTATTCACGGCGTTGACCATCAGGATTGGTTCGCCACACTCGGCAACAAGCGCATCACCATGAGTGGCGGTTGGCACGATGCGGGCGATCTTTCGCAAGGTGTGATCAACACGGGCGAAGGCACGTACGCGATGTTTGCCCTCGCAGGCCGCTTGTCACGCGACAACGGTGACCCGGCGCTGATTGCGCGGCTCATTGAAGAAGCGAAGTGGGGACTCGATTGGGTGATGCGTGTGCGGTTTGACGGCGGTTCTCGCGTTGGCTTTGGCAGTCACAATTTCTGGACCAACAACATTGTTGGTGACGCAGACGACAGGGCTGTCGAAGCAAAGAACAATCCCAACGCGAACTACATTTCGGCGGCAGCCGAAGCCATCGCCGCACGTGTGTTACGCGCGAGTGAGCCGGAGCTTGCGGCACGCAGTCTGCGGATTGCGCGCGATGACTGGAACGCGGCGATTGTTGGCGTTGACGGACCGAGCACTTGGCACACACCGGCGTTTGCCGCCACGCGCATGGAGCTCGCGGCGATTGGCATTACTGCTTCGCTCGAACTGTTTCGTGCTACTGGCGAACTGCAGTATCGAGACAAGGCGATTGAACTGGCGCGTGTGGTAACAGCGTCGCAGCAAGTGACACGCGTGGGCTCAGCATTTCCGCTCGGTGGGTTCTTCTATACAGGTCTGGATCGCGACACACTCTTTCATCAGTTCCATCGTGCGGCGGATCAGGCACCGATTGTTGCCCTCTCGCAACTGATCGAGACGTTACCCGATCATCCGGACTGGATGCAGTGGTATGCAACCATCGCGCGGTACGCAGAGTATCAGAAAGCGTCGGCGACCATCACCGCGCCGTATCACATGCTACCGGCGTATGTGTATCGTGTGGTGGATAGTGTGCAAGTGCCGGACTCCGGCGGACGTTATCAGGAGAAGCAGTCGGAGTATGCAGAGCAGGTGCGTGCCGGAACGCCGATGGGTGACGGATGGTATCTGCGCGCGTTTCCTGTGTGGTTCAGTCGTCGTGGCAACTACGGCGTGCTGCTCAGCCAAGCGAAAGCGCTTTCAACCGCATCGCGTTTGCGCAACGACTCGGCGGGACTCGATCTGGCGCAACAACAGGCGCAATGGGTGGCGGGCCGCAATCCGTTCGCGCAGAGCACAATGTACGGCGAAGGTTATGATTGGGCACAACAGTACAGTGTGTCGAGTGGTGATCTGGTGGGTTCGCTGCCTGTTGGGATGCAGAGTCGCGGCATGACGGATCTGCCCTATTGGCCGTCGCAGAACATGTACGTGTATAAGGAAGTGTGGGTGCATTCCAGCAACCGTTGGCTGTGGTTGATGGAGGACTTGGTTCCGCGTCGCGCCGCCGCAGCGCCGGAGTTCACGCTGACCAGTACAACGGCTGCGAGCGGCACAATCACCGTGCGAGTGACGAGCAGCGAGCCGCACACGTTCACGCTGCGCAGTGACAATTTGCGGCTCACGACATCAGGCCGAGCGACGTCGCGCGTTGTTGGCGGCACGGCCGTCGCTGAATGGAAGGCGACGCGGATTCAGGCAAACGCACCGTGGATGGTGGTTGTTGTGCAGGACGGTGTTGCCAATCAGCGCCGAGAGTTGTACGTGCCGTAGCAGACACACAGAAGTTTGATCCAGTCGCAGCGAATTCCTCGAAGTCCGGCGTCCATCGCACCATTCCGAGAGACCCATGTTCCTCGATATCGCTATTCCGGTACTTACTGTGGTGGCTGTGGTCTGGGTCCTTCGAAGCAAGTTCGCCAAGATGCGCGGCGACGGCGACGCGCTTGCATCGCTGGCCAACAACCTCGGCTTATCTGCAGCAGCCAAGGATCATGCCGCTGTCCTTTCGCCTGCGGAGCACCACGACGTCGCGTCGTCAGCGGTGGGGCGAGCGGGACTGGCTGCCATTCGCGCGTTACCTGCTGCCCAGGGAGTGATCTACGAAGGACGGATCGACGGTGTCCGTGTGCGGTTGACCATCGTGTCGGAGAATAGAGGCCGCACAGTGCTGACCGACCTTTCCGCACAGCCCGGTCACCCGTGGAATATGGGACTACACATGGAGCGCGAGCACGCCATGGATCATGTGCTGCAGCCACAGCGCCAGAAGCGAGATGTGATCACGGGCGACGCAATGTTCGATCGCGCGGTGTTTGTGCAGTCGTCGGATCAGAAGGCAGCCGAGCACGTGCTTCGCAATGAGACGTTACGTCGTGCGATTGCTGCGCTGCTTGATGCACATGCTCGCGCAACGATTCGTGACGATGGTGTTTACGTGCAGCTGCCCGGACCCGAGACTAACGTCGCCGTGGTGCGCCCACTACTGAGCACGATGGCGGAACTCGTCAAACAGCTTGATGCAGCTCGCGTAGGCGCCGAGAAGTTGTGACCGTGATGCTGCAGTTGGGCAGCGATGGTTGTCGTAGAGCAGGGCGGCGTTGCGCGTCAGGTCCGTAAGTTGTCGTGCCGTAGGAGCAGGCGACCTTGAGTTGCCGAAGACCTAGCGCCACCAATGCGATTCTGGGAGCAGCACTGTCGGGATCGGATAGCGATCGGCGAACCACGTACGCATCGCCGACTGCATCACCAGAAACTCGGAGGCGGCGTGGGAGACGCCGAGCAGCGCCATCGTTGTCTCGCGCGCGAATTGCTCGACAACGGCGAAGCGCGTGCGACCGATGTCGGAGTCGATACGTGAATGAATTTCACCCGAGACATACGCGTGCGCGCCGCGCGACTCGACATCTCGCATCTGATCCACCCGATCCCCGGCACCCGCCACAATGGCGACAAGGCGAATCTCCGAGGGACTGGCCCCAGCGACGTCCAAGTACGGCACTCCAAAGCTGCGACACAAGACGGCTTCGAGCGCCGTGGTCGAGACTGGGGCGATCTCCACGAGCACGCCGGCGTAGCCAGGGCCGTAGGGGAAGAACTCCGCGCGGACGTCGCCCCCGAGCGCGGTCGCGATGGCGCGCGACGTGCTCAGGGTGGGGTGATAGTCGAGGGGCGCGTGACAGGAATACACCGAGAGCCGTTGCCGTTGCAGCGCGGCACGGAGGTGCAGCGGGATCGGTTGGAAAAACCGACCCCACGCGCCCCGCGGATCGCCCGACTCCATGTTGATCGGGTGATGCAGGAAGAGCAGGTCGCCGGGAGCGGCTTGCGCGAGAAAGTGGGTGAGCACCTCGTCGCTCGGAAAGGCCGACAGGAAGATCGTCCCAACCGTCGCGTCTCCGCGCATCATCAAGCCATTGAAGTGGACGCCGAATGCCGGTTCGGTCCATGACTGCCACGGGATCGCCTCCGCCGCATAGACTGCGGGAAGGAACCGCGCGAACGCCGGATCTGCTCCCGACTCAGCGAGGTTGAAGAACGTATCGAGGTCCGTGACGAGGGTATCGAGCGATGTCATATGCGTGGGGGTGGGGACGCTCTACCGTTCGCCAGAAACGCGCTGCTTGTAGTCCCGCGTGTCGCTACGCCGAAGTCTGGTCGCCGTCCCAGCGATAGCGACAGACCTGGGGCGCAACATCAATCGTTAACGCCTCTGCTGACGCGTCGCCAATTTCCACCAACTGAAAGCCAACGCGTTCGACAGTGCGACGGGATGCGACGTTGTCGGGTGCGATCAGAATCCACAGCGGCGACAGGGAGTGTTCGCGCGCGAGTCGCTGAATGAGCCGCACGGCACGCGTCGCGTACCCGTGACGCTGGTGCGCCTCGTCGACCGCGTAGCCCGCGAGTCCGATCGCGCGCAGCACTACGTCATCCTGTGTGATGCGTAGATGAATACGGCCGACGCGCATTCCATCGCTACATCGGTGCATCGCGAAGCGGTACTCGGGCTAATTCGCGATGAACTGCGCAGCGATTGGTCGGGCCGCCGCATTGGCGGGTCCGAGAATGCGCAACAGCCGCAACTCAACGATGCCGTCTTCGAGCGTCGGCGGTGGCGGCAGTGCGGCGTCTGAATCCGGCGATGACATCGGCAAATAGGTAGTCGAAATCCGTCTCTACTATCGCGTCGTAACGCGACCGACGTCACTCGTAAACATCACTGCACTAGCGACCACCGCAACACTTCATTGGGTTCGGTCATGTACTCTCCGTGTACCGGACAGTTTTCGCCCGCATCTAAACCCGAATCAACGCCGCAAAGGCTGCGTGGCGCTGCGGAGGTACGACCATCGCACACGCCGCCGCCGGCGCTGAACGTGTCTCATCACACCAGACCCGTCGCCGACCAACCCACTACCCCGCCAGCACCGCCGTTGCCACCTGCACTACATGCTCTGCCGTGATCCCGTACTCCTTGTACAACGTCTGATACGGCGCGCTGGCACCAAACGTATCAATACCTACCACCGCACCACGCGCTCCAACCCACTTGTACCAACTCATTGGGTGCGCGGCCTCCACCGCCACACGCGCAACATTGGGCGGCAACACAAAATCGCGATATTCGGCGTCTTGTGCTGCGAACAGTTCAAGCGACGGACAGCTCACCACACGGGCCGACACCCCCTGCACCGCGAGATAACCGCGCGCCGTAAGTGCGATCTCCACCTCCGAGCCCGACGCCATCAGCACCACATCTGGCGTACCACCGGTCGCTTCGACCAGCAGGTACGCGCCACGCGGCACGCCCGTGCGGATGTGTTCTGCCGCCGCGAGATACGACAACTTCTGACGCGTCAGCACTAACGCGACCGGCCCCGTGCGATGGGCGATCGCGACACGCCACGCTTCGGCCACTTCGTCTGCATCGGCCGGACGCAACACGACAAGGTTGGGAATGCAACGCAGCGCCGTGAGTTGCTCCACTGGCTGATGCGTCGGGCCGTCTTCACCAAGCCCAATGGAATCGTGTGTGAACACATAAATCACGTGCGCGCGCATGAGCGCGGCCAAGCGGATGGCCGGACGCATATAGTCGGCAAAGACGAGGAACGTGCCGCCGTATGGCACAATTCCACCGTGCAACGCCATGCCGTTCATGATCGCACCCATGCCGTGCTCGCGAATGCCAAAACGGAAGTCGCGGCCGCCCGGCGTTGCCGTCGAAAACAGCGTCGCCCCTTTCACGTTGGTGAGATTCGATCCCGTTAAGTCGGCCGAACCACCAATCAACTCAGGCACATGTGGCGCGATGGCATTGAGCACCACCCCAGATGCCGCGCGCGTTGCCACGTTGCCACTGTTGCCGTCAAAGTCGGGAAATGCGACGGACAACGAGTCGAGCGACACACCGCGCATTCGGCGATCGAGTTCCCGCGCCAATTCAGGATACTCGGTCTGATAGGCGAGCCAGCGCGTCGTCCATTCACTGTGCGCCGTTGCACGGTCGCGCACACCATCACGCCAATGCGAGAGCGCCTCCTCAGGCACATGAAACGCATCGGGATAGCTCCACCCATACGCCGCCTTGGTGAGCGCCACTTCGTTGGCGCCGAGTGGTTCGCCGTGCGCTTTGGCCGTGTCTTGCCGGTTCGGTGAACCAAAACCGATGTGTGTGCGCGTAATGATCAGCGCCGGTCGCGTCGCGTCGGCTTTGGCCGCCGCAATGGCGGTGTCAATCGCGTCAAGATCGTTGACATCGGCGATATGCAGCACCTGCCATCCATACGCGGAAAAACGCGCAGCCGCATCATCACTGCAGCTCATGCTCGTGCTGCCGTCGATCGTAATGTGGTTGTCGTCAAAAAAGCCGATCAACTTGCCCAAACCAAAGTGTCCCGCATAACTCGCCGCCTCGTGCGAGATACCCTCCATCAAACATCCGTCACCAGCAATGAAGTACGTGTAGTGATCAACGATCGCATGCCCATCACGATTGAACTCGGCGGCCAAATGCGCCTCAGCAACGGCAAATCCGACGGCATTCGCCATACCTTGTCCGAGGGGACCCGTCGTCGTCTCCACACCGGGCGTGTGATGCACCTCGGGATGTCCGGGGGTGAGACTCTGCCATTGCCGAAACTGTTTGATCTGCTCGAGTGGCAGATCGTAGCCCGACATAAACAACGAGCCATACAGCAGCATCGACGCGTGTCCGATCGACAACACAAAACGATCGCGATCTTGCCAGTGCGGATCGGCTGGGTCGTGCCGCAAATGTTTGGTGTACAACGCATAGGCCAGCGGTGCGAGCGCCATTGGCGTGCCAGGATGTCCAGATTCGGCTGCCTGCACCGCGTCCATCGCGAGCGTGCGAATCGTGTCGATGGCAAGACGTGTAAGATCGGGCGATGCAGGTGCAACAGACACAAAGGCTCCGTTAACGACGGTCAAGGAAAGGCGCGCGCCCACACGTGCAGGGCCGAGCGCGATGAGTATTTAGCGAGCAGC
>JAYSVL010000588.1:0-9640 GCA_043718595.1 Gemmatimonadaceae bacterium | reverse complement strand
CACGTTCTGCCGCGCGCACAACGGCCGCCGCCAACACGCTCAAGTCCACCGGCTTCTCGAGTACGTCCGCGGCGCCGTGCTGAATGGCATTGACGGCGATGCTGACGTCGGCATACCCCGTGAGGATGATCACAGCAACGTCCGGATCATCCGCGCGCAGCGCATCGAGTGTCTGTAGGCCGCTGGCGTCGGGCAATCGTAGATCGAGCAACACCACATCCGGTGCATGTTCAGCGGCGAGCTGGCGACCGTGCGCTGCCGTCGCGGCACCACGTGCCGTGTAGCCGCGTGTTTCAAAAAACTCGACGAGCGATGCGCGCACCGTGTCGTCATCGTCGACGATGAGCAGAGACAGGGTCACGTGGCGCTCGCTTACGCGTCCACGGCGGGGACGCTCAGTGTGACCGTCGTTCCGACATGCGGTGCACTGTCGATGGTAATGGTGCCCTCGTGCTCGTCCATGATCCGCTGACAGAGCGCCAGCCCGATGCCACTGCCGCCAGCTTTCGTCGAGAAAAAGAACTCGAAGACATGCGGCAGAATATCACGCGGAATACACGGTCCGCCGTTGGTGAGTCGCGCGCGCCATCCGCTGGACGACGACCGCGACGAGACCAGTGTCAGTTCGCCGCCGTCCAGCGATGCATCACACGCGTTGACGAGCACATTGCGACACACCTGTCCAAACTGTTCGGCGTCGAGCAGACACATCACCGCAGGTTCGAGTCGCGTGCGATTGAGTGTGAGCCGTTTCGCGTCGAGACGCGCGCGTTCGGCATCAAGCATATCGTCCCAGATCACATCGGGGTCGGCTGGCACACGATGCGCGGCATTGGGTCGCCCGAATTCCAGCAGCGACGTGACCATGCGATTCAGTCGCTCGACTTCACGCAAAATGCGTCCCACGTTCTTGTCGACAATCGCCGCGTCACGTGCGCCGAGTTGCAGGAGTTGTGCCGACGAGGAAATGCCAAAGAGTGGATTCCGCAATTCGTGTGCGACACCAACCGCCACTTCCCCAATCGCTTCGAGCCGTCGTTTTTGTCCAACGCGTTGCACCAACCATGCGCGTTCGAGGGCCACCGTTGTTTGTGCGGCAACCACCAGAAGAATCCGTTCAGCCTCCTCCAGCGCCTGTTCGGATTCAATGCCTTCCGCCCACACCGTGATCGCACCAAGCACCCCTTCACTGCTCGCCAGCGGCACCGTCAGTTCAAGCCCGCTGCCACTGTGCTCCAGCAGCACATGTCCCTTGGCCAGCGCGCTGAGCCACGTGGATTGCAATCGTTCTTCCAGACTGGCGCTCGTTTCTGTGTCGCTCAATCCCTGTCGATACACGATGCGCATCTGCGCTGAATCGCCGTGCGCGAGCGCAATGACGCAGGCGGTGGACGGAATCGCGCGACGCAGTTGCAACGCGACCTGTTCGTACACACGCTCGACGGAAATGGCTTCAGCGAGCGCAATTCCGGTGGTGAGCAGCGCGTCGCGTGATCGATGACTTGGCGTGATGTCCACGGTCGCGAAGACGAAACCGGTCACTGCATCGGCTTCCACTAACGCCGTGACATGCATCAGGAAGACGCGTTCTTCGGTGGGCGAGTCGCACGGAAACTCCCATCGCACAAACGGCACGCGGCGTTCACGCAGCAGCGACATGGCACGCTCAATCTGACTGCGTGATGCCTCGTCGGCGGCGCTGTCAAACACCGAATGTCCGAGCACGTCGCCTTCAGCGGCGATGGCGGGAGCTCCATTGTCGACGGCGAAGGAAGACCATGCCCGGTTGGCGCCGGTGATGCGGCCCTCCAGATCAACCGTCCAGACGGTCATCGGCAACGCGTTTACGACGTCGTGCCAGAACGACGGCGGAGCGGGTGCAATCGAAACGCTGGCGGTCGGGGGCACGAGCGGAAACATAGGCAGGTCACCACACGCAAACAGGGGCGCAAGACTCTGCGCCCCCGTTCGTCTGAACACTGCTGTTCGTCAGCGTTTCTTAGCCGCCTTTTTGGGGGCGGGCTTCTTGACCGCCGCCTTTTTTGCTGGCGGCGCGGCCTTCTTTGCCGGTGGTGCCGCTTTCTTGGCCGGAGGGGCAGCCTTCTTCGCTGGTGGTGCTGCTTTCTTGGCTGGTGGAGCGGCTTTTTTTGCCGGAGGGGCAGCCTTCTTCGCCGGCGGTGCCGCTTTCTTGGCGGGTGGCGCTGCCTTCTTCGTAGGTGGCGCCGCTTTCTTGGCTGGCGCCGCCGCCTTCACTGCTGGCGGCGCGGCTTTCTTGGCGGGCGGAGCCGCCTTCTTCGCCGGAACCGCCGCCTTTGCTACCGCTGGCTTCACCGCGGCAACCGGAGCTTTCGCTGGTTCGGCTTTCGGCGCTGGTTTGGCGGCGGGTTTCACCGCCGCAGGCTTGGGTGCCGGTTTTGCCGCGGGAGCCGCAGCTGGTGGCGCGGCCGGCGGAGCGGGTGGCGTGATCAGGCCAGGTGCCTTGAGCTTTGGTGCCGGACGCGACGCGCCAGGATTTTTCGGCGGACGTCCCGGACCGCGACGCACCATCGGGCGGCCGAAGAGATCGTCCTCGTCGTCCTCCTCGTCCGACGGATCTTCCTCGAAGCCGTCTTCGTCTTCCTCGTCCTCGTCGTCGTCGGCATCTTCGGCACTATCCCACAGACTATCGCCGTCGTCGGACGGCACTCCGTAGCCGTCGTCCTCCTCGTCTTCATCATAGGAGCCGCGGAAGTCGACCGCACTGGGCAGACTCTCGCCGTCAATGGACAGGAACTCTTCAGACATCTCGTCACCACGCGGCATGACCGCCTCCTCCGTCAGTTAAGTCGAAAACCCGGACATGCGTCGAGACACTCGTGAGGTCGCTCACTGGGGTGCCTCCGTGCGTGATACGCTGTTCGGTAAACGTCGCATTGGCAGCCGCGACCAATTGCAACCACACCCTAGTACAAAGAGTCCGCGCCGGAGTCAAGCGCTGCGCTGTAATCAGTTGCGTTTGCGGGC
This sequence comes from Gemmatimonadaceae bacterium, assembly GCA_043718595.1. GTDB lineage: Bacteria > Gemmatimonadota > Gemmatimonadetes > Gemmatimonadales > Gemmatimonadaceae > Gemmatimonas. Next base: position 6,637 of record JAYSVL010000588.1, on the reverse strand, counting down.
TTCGGCGACTTCCCGGTCGATCTCCAGACGATGCTGGTCGTAGTCCGAACGGTTGCTGGCCAGTTCCGTCGACAGCGCGGCAAGCAGGCGTTGATCGAAGGCTCGGGCAGCCGCATCGTCGCTGGTCAGTCGCGCGATCCTTGCAGCGAGCAATAGACCCAACAGGGACGTTGGACGGTCGGCGAGGATCGCCTCAGCCTGCGCCCTGGCGACGTCCGGATTGCCAATAAACTCGGCAATCCGACCATAATGAAAGCGCTCATCAAGGCTTGGATTAGCAAGCATTTCGTGGGCCGCCATCGCCATCGGGGCAAAAAACTGGATCGAGTCGGTGGTGCCCGCCTCGGCGTATCTGGCCATGCGGAGATAGAGGCGATTGGCCCGCTCGCTGGGAGACATGCCCGCCAGATTTGGTGCAACGCCAAGCGGAGTTGGCCGAGCGAGAGGTGCGTTGTCGTCCGCAGCGCCGATTTCGCTGGGCTGGCGGTTCGCGTTGCGCGTGGCGGCGAAGGTTTTCCCGGCGATGTTGGCGACGAGCATGAGCAGCGCCACCGCCGTGATGCCCCACGGCAGCCAGACCGTCGGACGTGAGGTTGCGGACGGGAGAGGTCGACCCTCGCCGGCCGGCGTCCCGCAGCGGTGGCAGTAGCGGGCGCCGACCGAGAGTCGCACGCCGCAGGCAGCGCAAAAGGACGCATTCGCGGCAGCATCGGGCTCGGGATTGGACAGAGAGGTCATGACGCGGGTAAGGTATCGGTTCGTGGGCAGCAGCGCTGACGGTGCAATGGCGTTAATTCCGTATCCGCTCTTTTCTCTGACCGACCGCCGTGCCCAGTCCAAGCCGATCGCTCGTTCCCGCTGATCTTGGCGGGGCTACCGCCAGTGACATCCTCGAATTGACGGAGGCGCTGCAGGTGCGCTTTCTGCGTCTGCAGTTCACCGACATTCTCGGCGTGATCAAGAATGTTGAGATTCCGTCGTCGCAGTTCAGGAAAGCACTGAACGGTGACATCATGTTCGACGGGTCGAGTATTGAGGGCTTTGTGCGTGTGGAAGAGTCGGACATGCTGCTCGTACCCGACCTGTCGACCTTCCAGATCTTTCCGTGGGGCGATCCGTCGGCGCGCGTGGCGCGTGTGATCTGTGATGTCTCGATGCCCGACGGTACGCCATTCGCCGGTGACCCGCGCGGCGTGCTGAAACGTCAACTGGCACGTGCGCAGGCGCTCGGTTTTGTGATGAATGCGGGCATGGAGGCGGAGTTCTTTTTGTTCAAGCCCGCCGACGACGGTCGTCCGGCGACGGACACGCATGACGTGGGCAGCTACTTCGATCTCGCGCCGATGGATTTGGGCGAAGACGCGCGACGCGCCATCGTCGACGTGCTGGAGCAGATGGGATTTGAAGTGGAAGCGGCACATCATGAAGTGGCGCACGGGCAACACGAGATTGACTTTCGCTACGCGGACGCACTGCGCACGGCGGACAACATCGCCACCTTCCGCTTTATCGTGAAGCAGGTGGCGCGACAGTTCGGACTGATTGCCTCGTTTATGCCCAAACCGGTGTACGGGCAAAACGGGAGCGGCATGCACACGCACCAGTCGCTGTTTCGGCTGGGGCAGAATGCCTTCTGGGATCCAGAGCGTGAGTGGGAATTGTCGAAAATCGCGCTCCACTATATCGGCGGATTGCTGCGACACGCGCGGGCGATTTGCGCCGTGACCAATCCGCTGGTGAACTCGTACAAACGACTCGTGCCCGGGTTTGAAGCACCAGTGAACGTGGCGTGGAGTATGCGAAACCGGTCGCCGATGATTCGTGTGCCGGAGCGACGGGGTACCGGGACGCGGTTGGAGCTGCGCACGCCCGATCCGAGTGCGAACCCATATCTTGCGTTGACGGTGATGCTGGCGGCGGGGATGGACGGCCTGGCAACGGAGGCCGACTGGCGCGAGCCGGTGAACACCAACATCTGGGAGATGTCGCATCGTGAGCGTCGGCGCCTGCGCGTGGACGACCTGCCGCGCGACCTCAACGAAGCGTGTGATGAGCTGGAGAAGGACGACGTGATTCTCGGTGCGCTTGGTGAGCACGTCGCGCAGCACTTTCTGGCGGCGAAGCGTTCCGAGTGGCGGGAGTACAACGAGCAAGTGAGTGCGTGGGAACTCGAGCGCTACCTCGCCAGATATTAGACTCAGCCAACAACCGGAGTCGGACATGCACCGTCGTACGTTTTTGCGGACAACTGTTGGCGCAGCGGCCGGAGTCGCTGTCGCGTTATCGCTCGTGGAGCGCGCGCATGCGGCCAGCGCACCGTTTGCGCGAGCAAGACTCGCCGACGATGTGCTCGCGCAGCGCTACCCGTTCGTCTTGCCACCACTCGGCTATGCCAACGATGCCGTCGAACCGGCCGTCGACGCGATGACGATGGGAATCCACCACGACAAGCATCACGCGAAGTACGTGACGAATCTCAACAAGGCGCTCGAAACGCAGACTGCGCTTCAGGGCAAGACGCTGCGCGAACTACTCACCGGATTGGCAACGCTGCCCGACGGCGTGCGCAATGCCGTGCGCAACAACGGCGGTGGTCACGCGAATCACGCATTCTATTGGGCGTTGTTGGCACCGCGTGGTGCAAAAGCGCCGAGTGGTGCACTGGCGACGGCAATCATGCGGGACTTTGGATCGGTGGCCTCATGTGTCGCGGCGATGAAAACCGCGGGACTTGGACAATTCGGCTCGGGCTGGTCGTGGCTTGTGCGCGACGGTGGTGGCAAGCTCACGGTGCGCAGCACGGCCAATCAGGACACACCGCTCACCGACGGCGTGCGACCGATCGTGGCCGTTGATGTGTGGGAGCACGCGTACTACCTCAAGTATCAGAATCGTCGCACCGACTATCTCGACGCGGTGCTTGCGGCCATCAACTGGGATGCAGCTGGTGCGGTCTACGCGTGAACGCACGAGCGCTGTTTGTTCCCGTCCTGGCGACACTCGACGGGCGCTGCGTGTGGGTGCGCCGCGACCTCATCGAGCAACTCATGGAGCATAACTCGTGATCGATCGCGTCGGCCGTATCGTGTCGTTGCGTGTGCACTGGTGTGGCGTGCTGGCGCTCGCGGTGTTGTTGTTGTTCGGTGCCACGGGCGTGGCTCACACACAAGAAGGTCCGTCGCTCGTCGTGCTGGTGCGTCATGCGGAGAAAGCTGCAGAACCAGCTGATGATCCACCATTGACCGAGATTGGCCGAGCGCGTGCTGCCGCCCTTGCCATCGCCGTCGCACATGCACCGCCAAACGCGATCGTAGTGTCGTCGCGCAAACGCACCGCGGAAACGGCAATACCGACAGCGACGAAATTTGGTGTCACGCCGACAGTCGTCGCGCTGGAAGGTGGCACGGCGGCACACATTGCTGCAGTGGCGGACGCGGTGCGCAAACAGCGCGGTGCGGTGTTAGTGATCGGTCACAGCAACACAATCCCTGCGGTGATCAAGGCGTTGGGCGGTCCCGCATTGCCGGACATCTGCGACGCTACGCACACACTCTTGTATACGCTGCTGCCGGCGCGCGATGGTCGCCCGGTGCAGCTTGTCGTGTCGCAGTACGGAGCGGCGGACGCGGCGCCTGTGCCGCCAACAGCGACAGCGTGCGCTGGCATGAAATGAACGGGCAGGCGTCGGCGCAGGTTGTCCCTCAGTCATACGCAACGTGACGGCAGTGCCGTTGGGTATCGTGACCGTGTCTGATCGCGCGAGTGCCGGTGTGTACGAAGACAAATCCGGTCGCGCGATTGAAGACGTGTTTGCGCGCTGGATTACGTCGCCGTGGCGCGCCGAATATCGGCTGGTGCCCGATGAGCAACCACAGATTGAAGCGGTGCTGCGGGCGCTCGCCGACGAACAGCGATGTCCGTTGATTGTCACCACGGGGGGCACAGGACCGGCGCGTCGTGACGTCACGCCCGAGGCAACGCGCGCGGTGATCGAGCGCGAACTGCCTGGATTTGGTGAGCAGATGCGCGCCGTATCGCTACGCACCGTACCCACGGCCATCTTGTCTCGACAGTTGGCGGGCACGCGCGGTTCGTCGTTGATTATCAATCTGCCGGGAAAACCAACGGCGATTGAAGAGTGTCTGGCGGCGATCTTCTCTGCCATTCCATACTGCATCGAGTTAATTGGCGGGCCTCGTCTCGCGTTAACGTCCGCAGCGCCGAGCGCTTTTCGTCCTCAAGGAGCATGAGCATGAGTTTGCCGCCGAAACTGTTGGAGATCCTCGTGTGCCCGAACTGTCGAGGCGCGCTCGACTACCGTCTCTCGCCCGCGGAAGCCTTGCTCTGTCGCTCCTGCGCGCTGGTGTATGCTGTACAGGATGGTATTCCCGTCATGCTCATTGACTCGGCGCGCGCGCTGGACGACGCCGAGTTTCCGCCGGCATGAGTGTGGCGGCGCGCGAATGGCTGGCCGACGTTGCCCTCGAAAGGTTTGAGGCGACAACCATCGCGTTGCCGCCAGAAGACGACGGCTTGCTGGTGGCGACGCTCGTGCGCCGCGTGCGTGAACAGCCGTCGCGCAAAGCCATTCTGTATGTACACGGATTCATCGACTACTTCTTTCAGTCGCATGTGGCGGATGCATTTGCGGCGCAAGGTTGGGATTTTTATGCGCTCGATCTCCGTCGATATGGGCGATCACTCCGGCCGCGCAATCGTCCTAACTATTGTGCCAACCTCGCGGAGTATGATACCGAGATTGGTGCAGCGATTCGCATCGTGCGCGTGGAAGAGGGACACGATACGCTGGTGATGCTCGGACATTCGACAGGTGCTCTCATCGTATCATGGTTTCAGCATCGCCATGCTGAGTCCGAAAGCGTCAGCGCGGGCGATGTGCAGGCGCTAATCCTTAATAGTCCGTTTTTTGATTTCGCTGTGCCGGTGCCACGTCGGTACCTGTTACCGATTGTGAAGGCGCTTGGTGCCGTAATGCCAAAGGCATTCGACCCCAATGCCATCTCGGCGTACTATGGCCAAAGTCTGTTGTGGGAACATCACGGGGAGTGGTCGTACGATCAGCGATGGAAACCCCTAAAGGGCTTTCCCCCGTACTGCGGCTGGGTGCGGGCGATACGATTGACGCAGGCACGCGTCGCGCGCGGACTTCGCATCACCTGTCCCGTGTTGTTGCAACATGCCGGTCGGTCGATGGTGCCGAGCGGTGGGTGGAAGGACGCGTACCTGTCGGCGGATATCGTGCTGGACATCGCGCACATGCGGGCGATCGGTCCGTCACTTGGTGCGGACGTAACGTTGCAGCAGGTTGATGATGGTATCCACGACCTGTATCTGTCACGCGAACCCGTGCGTACAGGCGCGATCGAGAATGCCATCACCTGGCTCGGGCAACACGTGGCGACAACAGTGCCAGCGAGGACGATGTGATGATTGACGTACCATGAGTACGAACGAGCGACGCGACGCCACTCGAGTGGTGCATGCTGGACTGCCACACGCTGCGCCAGGCACGCCATACTTGCCCGGGCCGACGTTTGCGGCACCGTATCACGCCGCAGGCGATCCCGCGGCATCGCCGTACACGTACGGACGCTTTCACAACCCCACGTGGACGCTGTACGAACGCGCGCTGGAAGAGTTGGAGGGCGGGCCCGCCGTGTTGTTTCCGTCGGGCATGGCCGCATCGGCGGCGTTGCTTGGCACCGTGCTCAAGCCGGGACAAACAGTGGTGATGCCATCCGACTGCTATTACACCACGCGACTAATTGCGACCGACTTTTTTGCAGCGCATGGCGTGACCGTGCTGACGGCACCAACAGCCAACGATGCACAACGTGCGCTGCTTGCGGGCGCATCGCTGCTCTGGCTGGAATCGCCGACGAACCCCGGTCTCGACGTGTGTGACATTGCTGCGCTGTCGACCGCAGCGCATGACGCGGGAGCCTTGGTTGCCGTGGACAACACGACGGCGACCGTACTCGGCCAGCGTCCACTCGCACTTGGTGCCGACTTCGCCGTGGTGTCGGACACAAAAGCGATGACCGGGCACGCGGACGTGGTACTGGGGCATGTCGCCGCGAAAGATCCGGCGTGGGCGGACGCGCTGCGCACGTGGCGAACACGCATGGGATCGATCCCTGGTCCGATGGAAGTGTGGCTCGCGCATCGCTCGCTAGGTACACTCGATGTCCGGTTGTCGCGGCAGTGTGAGAGTGCGCTTCGTATCGCGACACTTTTGTCGACGCACGCCAAGGTGCACGGCGTGCGATATCCGGGGTTGCCGCATGATCCGTCACACGCTGTCGCCGCAAAACAAATGACGCGCTTTGGGCCGGTGGTGAGCTTTGAGCTCCAGGATCGTGCCGCCGTTGAACGGTTTTTTGCTGCGTCCGCGCTGATCAGTGAAGCGACAAGCTTCGGAGGCATCCACACCAGTGCTGAGCGACGGGCGCGATGGGGTGCCGACGCAGTATCAGAAGGGTTCGTCCGACTCAGTGTTGGCCTCGAAGATGTGCGTGATCTTGTAGACGACCTATCGACAGCCCTTGGAGCCGCGTAGCCACATGCACTACAACAACAAACAACTAGCCGCGAATTACGCGAAAACTACGCGAAT
>JAYSVL010000587.1:0-9646 GCA_043718595.1 Gemmatimonadaceae bacterium | reverse complement strand
GTGAGTGAAGAATTCTGCAACACCACACCGACTTGCCGTCGCACCGCGGTGACATCAACGGCGCTGATGTCATGTCCGTCAAATCGCACCGCTCCGCTCCGCTGCTTCTCGAAGCCGAGCAAAATGCGCAACAATGTCGACTTGCCAGAACCCGATGGACCAACGAGCGCGATGAACTCGCCGGGTTTGGCTTCCAGCGACACATCGTACAGGATTTGCGGACCATCCGCCGAGTAGGCGAAACTGATTTGATTGACTTCAATGTGGCCCGTGAGCACGCCCGGATCGGGTTTGAAGAAGTCCGTTTCGGGAACCGCGTCGAGCAACGGGCGTGATCGTTCCCAAGTGGGGATCAGATTGAGCAACGACATGCCCACTGCCGACAGCGCCATGCCCGATGCGAGGAACGTGCCGCTGGCTGCGCTGAATGCCAGGAATGCACCTGTCGACAGCGCACCGGTTGACAGCGCGCCGGTCGTCGACTGCGTCATACGTGCATAGACCAAGTACGTCGCCAGCAAAGCGAGCACGCCAAGCGCGGCCTGAAAGACGGCAACGTTGCTGGCATACAAACTCACCCTGAATGCGACTTGCTGTTGTCGTCGGAACGCGGCCGACCAGCGGGCGAACGCACGCCCTTCACTGGCGGATACGCGCAGCTTCGCGATGCCGTCGAGCAGCTGCAGCACAAGGCCAGCGAGTTTTCCCGACGCATCTTGATGCTCGCGTGACAAGGCGAGCGTGCGTTGTGCGATCACCATCGACACCACCATGTTGATCGCCAGCATTGCCGTCGAGAGGAGTGCGAGCGGCACGCTATAATGAAACAACAGCACAAACGCGCCGATGCTCGCCACACTGCTGAGTATCGCCGAAATGGTCGCACTGCCGAGGTGCTTACCGATCGTGTTGATCCCCAGCGCACGTTGCCCAAGATCGCCGGCGGTGAACTGGCGAAAGAACCCCGTCGGCAATCGGACCAGTCGATCAAGCACCGCCATCTGCAGCGCGGTTTCGAGACGGGTGTGTACGCGCAAGACCGCAACCGCGCGCGTCAACTCGAACGCGGCAGACGACAGCGTGGCGACAAACAACGCCGCGAACACCACGAACAGGGCAGAGCGATCCGCGCTCGGAATGACATCGTCGAACAGGTACGCGGTGAGCAGCGGAAGCAGCAGGCCGAGGCAGGCACCGGCGGCACCGACGGCAACGATCAATCGCGCGTCGGCACGCACTCCGATCATGGCGAATCGCCAGAGGTCACGCGCGCGCACCACCTGAGACGGAAGGCCGCGATAGAATTGCAGACCGAAGACCGCAATGTGGTTCGCGAGTTCTGCCGTGACCAGCGATCGCGATCCCGTTTCGGGATTCACCATCTCGTAGCCGCCCGATGTTGTCGGAAGCAGGGCGACGGGAACGAGTTCGATGTCGTCGGTGGCAGTCTCGGACGCAGTCACGCCCATCAGCCGCAGCTCGAGAAAACCCAATAGCTGTCCGGCCTCGTGATTCCACCATCCATTCGTCAGCTTGACGCGACGTTGCCCAACGCATGACGTCTGCGCGATTGTTCGAGCGGCGGAATATGGGTCGGTGCCGAGAAAGTCGGGACCGGGAGCACGAAAGGTGATACCCTGCGCCGCGCCGACCATCTCCATCGCGGCCAACAGCGGAACGCCTTTCTTGAGATCGCCACGTCGCCGCGATGTCATGACGGTGGCCATTTCCGTCAACGCGTCGCGTCGCGCTCCTTCATCAGCATCAACGCGCAAACGCATCTGCGCGATACGCGCCGTGTGCTCACGGGCAATGCGGTGTGCCGACCAACTCACGACCAGCTGCTGGAACGACGCCAGGGCAGGCCATATGCTGCGTTCCGCGATCAACTGACGGATAGCGACGGGACGTACACGCGCGCCGAGGTCGAGGTCACTCTCCGCTTCCACCCAGGCGCCGACGGCGAGGGGCAACGGGGCATCGCCAGCAGTGCGTGCGAGGGACATTTCGCCGGCGAGCCAGATGGCGCCGTGGGTCACTGACAGCCACGTCACATCGCGTCGTGCACCAAGGCGTGTGCCTGGTGACAAACGCAAATCGTTATCGGTGACGACAACGTCGATACGCGGTGCGTTGCGCACGGCGAACGCACTCGAAATGTTGCGCACAAAGCGGTCGACCAACTCCGCACCAACATCTGGCTGCTCGGCGGCGAACGTCTGGAACGCCTGCAGTGCACACGCGGTCACGATGGCATCGGTTCCACCCACAGCGATAAGCGCGACCCGCTCCTGCGCGTCGAGCGCTCCGCCAAACAGCAGGTCGCCCTGTTCCACCTGAAAGAGAAATTCTCGCGAGCCGCTGATCCTGTCGTCGGCGATCGGCGCAGCGAAGACATGCATACGACCACCGACGACCTTCCACACCAGCGAAGCATCGGTCAGAATGAGCGGCGCGTTGCTACCGGCCGCACGTCGTTGACCCGTTGCCCATAGGTCATCGCGGAAATCGATCGCCGTCACGCGACGATCTCCAGCAGTCGTGCGTATTGCCCATCCGGCTCAGCAATCAGCGACTCGTGCGTGCCGCGCTGGACCACGACCCCCTGCTCGAGCACGAGAATCTCATCGCAATCGCGCACGGTGCTCAGTCGATGCGCCACGATCAGACAGGTGCAACCACGTCGACGAATGTTCTGGTCGATCAGCGCCTCCGTCACCGTGTCGAGCGCGCTGGTGGCTTCATCGAGCACCAGAATGCGCGGGTTGAGACACAACGCACGCGCGATATCCAGTCGCTGACGCTGTCCGCCGCTAAAATTGCTGCCGCCTTCGTCCAGCAGATAGTCGTATCCGCCAGGGCGTGCCGTGATCGCATCATGAATCAATGCATCTTTCGCCGCCTGAATCACCTGCCATTCGGGAACCGTGGCATCCCATAGTGTGATGTTGTCACGAATCGTGCCGGCAAACAACTTGAGATCCTGATCCACAAAGGCAACTGACGAACTGAATGCGGTGCGATCGAGCTGGGCGGATGGTACTCCATCAAAGAGTACTTCACCCACCCATGGCTCATAGAGTCGGCACACCAGTTTGCTCACGGTGGACTTGCCACACCCCGATGCGCCAACGAGTGCCACGCGCGAACCAGGCGCGAGTGCAAGGTTGAATTGCGTCAGCAACGGCGCAGCCAGTCGCGAGTAGCCGAACGTGACGTCGCGCATCTCCAGTCGCCCGCTCAGTGGGGCTGGCGGCGCGTCGCGCCCTTCCGGAACGCGCTCCGCCAATACGTGCGCATCAATGGGATAGCGCAGCACGTCGTCCAGTCTGCTGATGTCGCCGACCACCTTCTGCAGCTCTGCGCCCAAGGCAAGCAAGCGCTTCACCGGCGCAAAGAACGTCGCTTGCAGTGACTGAAAGCCGACCAGCATGCCGATCGTCATGCTGCCTTGCATCACGTGATAGCCACCAAGCGCGAGGACCGCCGCCGCACCAATGCCGGTGAGCATATCCGGTGCGAGCGTGAGCACGAACGATTTGCGTTCCAGCGCTTGCGAGGCATTCTCTACCTTCGCCTGATGACCTGCCAGCTTTGAAAACAAATCACTTTCGCGACTCGTCGCCTTCAAGGTTTCAATGTTGCTTAAGCCCCCCATGAGCGCACCCTCGAACTTGCCAACCTCCTGCAAGAGTCGCCGGTTACCATCGATCCGTTGTTCGGACACACGTCGCATGAGCCACAAATTAAGCGCAACGATCACGATAGAAATCGCGGCGAGTGCCGGATCATACAGGAACATCAACGCCGGATAACACACGACCAATACGACATCGATCGCCGTCGACGCCAAGCGTCCCGACACCAAGTCGGCGATACCAGCATTGAGTGCCACGCGCGAGCTGATGTCACCCGCATAGCGCTGCCCATAGAATTCCACCGGCAAACGCAACACATGCCAAAAGAATCGACCGGATTGCACCACCGACAGTCGCGTGCTCAGTCGCAACAGCGCGTATGCTTGCAGCCATGTCAGCGCGCTGCGCAGGAACGCGGTGAGGGCGAGGCCAATGAGCAGCGGTCCGACCCAGTTGCGAAGTCCCTGAATCAAGACCTGATCGACAAAGATCCGGCTGAATGCAGGAATGACGAGTCCGGGGATGACCATCCCCAAGCCACACAGAATCGCGTATAAAAGCGCCACATTTGATCCGTGCAGTCGACTGCGCAATGCACCAATCAGCGACGGTTCCGCACCATCACGCACGAAGTTTGGACCGGGAGAAAACGTCAGGACGACGCCCGTAAAGGCTTCGTCCAGCTCCTGCATGGTGACCGTGCGTGGGCCGCTCGCGGGGTCGTTGAGATACGCGACCTCGTCGTCCATGCCTTCGAGCACCACAAAGTGATTGAAGTTCCAGAACACAATGCTCGGCATCGGCGTGGCTCGCAGTTCCTCGAGCTCACGCTTGTACCCGGTACCGATCAGGCCGAACTCGCGCGCGGCGCGTATGAGATTCTTCGCCGTCACGCCATCGCGCGACACGCCACAGGCCGAACGCAGTGCTTCCAGCGACACGTAACGTCCGTAGTAGCCAAGGATCGAGCCGAGTGCGGCAGCGCCACACTCCACGGCTTCCATTTGTAGCACCGTGCGTGTCTTGAGCGGGCGCCGGCGTCGCAACGCTGTGAACCACCGCGGGGAGTTCATGTCACGCCTGAATGCAAGCGCACAACAACAGACGGCTCAGTCGCACACGTCACGCCGCCATGCCAAAGGCGGAACGGAGCATCGGTAACAGCAATGAAATCGGACGACGTCGCGCGACGACGACCGACACACTGATGCTGGTCCCGCTTCCCACCTGCAGCGGCGGTCCACGTCGCGACGACCACTGGAATCCACTCGCCGTCGCTGTGTCAGGTACCAAACTGATCTCGACCAGAAACGGCGCACCGCGCGCAGCGATCTGTTGCACGAGAATGTCGTTGCCGAGCGTCCGCGTCATGCCGGCGATGGTCACTGGTTGTGTCGACACCGAGGTCACGATGCCCAACATGTAGCCGAATTCCTCTTGTCGCACCGTGACCGGCGAGATGCGCGCGTCCATGCCGCGCTCAATGCGCTTGCCCTCGGTGGACACAAACACCACTGCGTGCACCGGCACGCCCGCGAGTTCGATTGACAGCAGCGCTTGACCCGCGGTGGCTAACTGTCCGACGTTGCTGCGAATCTCGCGCACATACCCACGGTACGGACTGACGACGCGGCTGGCCTGCGTGAGTGCGAGCCGTCGCGCCTCCAGCTCGCGTTCAGCGTCGCGAATGCGATCATCAATGGCGCCGATTGTTTCCGTGCCGGTGTTGGTGAGTACCAGTCGTCGCATGGCATTGTTCTGTTGTTCTTGCTCCAGTCCAGCGACGTTCGCCCGCACCTCTTCCAGCGACTGGACCGTGGATTGCACATCGGCTTCCGTCAGCAGGCCAAGCACACGGGCCTCGCGCTCCGAGGCCACGCGTCCTTCGAGATACTTGATGCGCTCACGCGTGGCGAGCAGTCGGCGATCAAGGTCACGACGCTCGGCCACTAACCGTTCTGTCTCGAGCGTCGCGTTCGTGTTGACGAATCGTTCGCTTGAACGCTTCTCGTCGAGCAGCGCCCGCCGGCGCTCGTCGGCCTGCGCGACATCTTGCTCAAGCTTTGGCTGGCTGATCTGGGCGATCAGCGTGCCTTGCTCGACGAGGTCGCCTTCGCGCGCTGTGAGCGTTTGCACGATGCCTGAGCCGAGCGCCTCTACATCGCGCAAGCCAGCGGCGCTGAGCAGAATGCCGGTACCGGTAATCGTGACCGGCAGGCGTCCAAACACGGACCAGGCGAGGGCAACGCCAATGAGCATCCAGAGACCAAGCAATGCGACCCAGGCGCGCGGACGGGTGACTTCGAGTAGTTGGTCGAGTTGCTCCGGACTGGACAAGCGATCCAGAGCAGCTTGCCGAAACGGTGACACCGGAGTTTTCGCCACAGTCACTCCATCAGAACGTGACAACGGAGGTACGCCGGGCCGATCGAGCGGGTATGGGCGTAACGGAGAACGTACGGTTCTACGTCAACAAAATGCATGCCCGCGGGAAAGCTGTCGACCGCATCTCCGCCCACCACCGTGCGTTTCGCCGGATCAAGTGCGCGCACCAGCAGAGCGCCGCTCACGCGAGCAGCCGGCCCGGGCCCGGACAATCTCGAGGGGCGGCAGTATCGCTTCGGCAATCACGACGCCGATCTCGTCGACGTCGATGCCGTGCTGGGAACGTCCGACGACCAGATCGCTGTGACGACGGGCACGCTCGTGCGCGAGTGGCGCGAAAACGGCCGGCGCTATTTCCACTACAAGACTGAGGCACCGGTCGCATTCGGGATCCCTGTCCTGTCGGCGAAGTACGCGGTGCGCGAAAATCGGTGGAAAGACGTCGCGCTCAAGGTGTTCTACCATCCGGCGCACACCTTCAACGTAGACCGGATGGTTCGGAGCATGCAGGCTTCGCTCGAGTACTACACGCGAGAATTCGGCCCGTATCAGTTCAACGAACTCAGGATTGTGGAGTTTCCGCGGTACGCGACTTTTGCGCGTGCACACCCGCAGACGATCGCGTTCTCGGAAGGGAGTGCGTTTCTCACGCGCGTGGACTCGGGCGATGTGGACCGTCCGTTTTTTGTGACGGCGCACGAGGCGGCACACCAGTGGTGGGGCGGACAGGTCTCGGGGGCGCGGGTGCAAGGTGCCGCTCTCTTAACCGAGACGCTGGCGATGTACAGCTCGATGATGGTGATGGAAAAGACGTACGGTCGCGAACAAGTGAAGAAGTTCTACGACTTTGAAATGGATTTCTATTTTCGCGGGAGGAATGCCGATCGCGACAGCGAGGTACCCCTGCTCAGGGCCTCATACCAGCAGTACCTCTACTACCACAAGGGTGCTGTGGCGATGTATACGCTCAAGGAGACCATCGGCGAGGCGCAGGTGAACCGTGCACTTCGCGCGTACCTTGCCAAGTGGCGCAGCGCCGGTCCGCCGTATCCCACGTCGCTCGACCTGTACAAGGAGTTTCAGGCCGTCGCTCCGGACTCCCTCAAGCCGCTGCTGACCGACCTGTTCGAAACTATCACGCTTTACCGGGTGGGCGTGGAGCGGGCGTCCGCCGAACGGGTTGGCGCCAATGCGTATCGCGTGACGATGGACGTAATGGGGAAGAAGGTGCGGTCGGACAGCGCGGGGAACGAAACCGACACGCCGATGGACGAGATGGTGGAGATTGGCGTCTTTGCGGGCGACAACGAACGGAAGCCACTGGGTGAACCGTTGTACCTGGGAAAGCACCGAATCAAGAGTGGCCGACAGACGATCACGGTAGTGGTGCAGCGTCAGCCTGGGCGCATCGGGGTGGACCCGAACCGCTGGCTCGTGCAGCGGGCGAGAGACGTCAGGGTGGTGGCGCTCAAGGAGCTGATCTCAAAGAGCCGTTCCGGCCCAACTGCGTGGCGGGCCGAATACCTGAAGCCGAGGCGGGATTTGACCCCGCGATTGAAGGGGATATGAGGCGATTGTCAGGCTGCCGCGATCCCTGCCACGCATTTAGTCATGCGTTCGGTTGACGCGCAGCATCAATTGCTGTGATCAACATCGTCAGCTGCCCCGATGCTGTCGCAAGGTCTCGCACTTCCATTTCCAGTTCGGACGCCATGACGGCAAACCGGTCAGCCCATACGGGCGACGGCGTAAACGTCGGCGGCCACCTGTGCTGATTTCTCGCCGCGAATACGGCAACGCATGCTTGTCTCACAGACGCGAGGTCGCCGACCAAGTCCGCCAGGAGTAACGCGTCCACTGCATCTTGCACACGCTCGTTGGGTAGTGCGTTCGGAAGTGCACTGGTCATTCCGTGGATTTTGTGCGCGAGATGGTAACGCGCCGAAATGCACGGAAGGAACGACGGACCCACTATTCCGAAGTCCGACTCGAGATCGAAGGCTGGCACGAGCTCCACCTCGACTGCATCACCGTCGCTGCGGCTGACGTCGACGACGATCGTCCCCCATGTTTGTCCATCGAACCGGACCGCGAGCTCGAGGCGAACGGCATTGACGTGTACCATGTGGTGCGGTGTTCCAGATCGACGAAACGAGAAGCGACCGTACGGCACCGCGACCGCGCTCTCGACGGCAGTCACGATATCCCCGTGATCGGCATGGAACGTGAGATCAAGATCTTGCGTCGCGCGCGCCGCACCACGCCGGCGCAGTTCCATCACAACACCGCCTTTGAGCGTGAATTGCCGTCCCTCTCCGCGAGCTTGGGTCGCAGCTTCAAGGCATCCGCCCAAGGCCATGTACGATATCCAGTTGCGTACGCGCTTTTCAGCCAACCCGTTCGTTCGAGCATAGGCGCGTACAGAGCGTTGCAGCTGTCCGACTGATCGCGGCGCGTGCGTAATCACCGCGCGGGTACGGGAACAGCGGCGTTGTTGCTCTGCAAATTCAGCTCGTTGGAGAGCTCGTTCGCATCACTTGTCGTGAGCCAGCCCGTCCGTTGTCCGTCCTCGATCGCCTGTCGGACCAGTGCAGGACCGAGGTGGGTTTGATGACAATCGATGACCGCCCGCCGCGCGGTGGTGATGATGATTCCATCCATGGTGGTTACGTCGTCTGGCTGGAGGTCCGCGTGATGCACTATGAGCACCGGCGGAATCAACCGTCGGATACGATGGTTCTTAGGCAGCGTGATGTGGACTTTGGACGGGCTCACATCCGACAGTCCGTAGTAGCTCAGCGCCGATTCATGCGAAATCACCCCGCGGATTCCGTCCAAGGGCCAGAGCGATGCCTCAACCAACTGTCCATGGATGAATGGTGGGAAATTCGTCAGGCGGTACACCCCCGTTGACAGGCGCTCTATGACGCCCCGCTGGGCCATCTTGGTGAGCACATTACGGTTGATTCCGGCTTCGCCAGCCTGTGCCGTGGTGAGATAGCCATGTTGCGGCTCGGCCAAGGCGTAGAGCACGGAGTAGAGAGTCGTGGGCATGGAATCTGGACAAAAGGTTCGTTAATAGCATCATCCATCCCCAGCCAACATTTGTCAATGGACAGAAGGTGCCGTAACGGCACCTTCTGCATAAACACATAGCCTAAGTACGTGTCCCCTCGCCTGACGGTGCGTCGCGCCGGGGCTAGGCCGCATCCACCGGCTCAGCCGGCGCCCGGAATAGAGCGACGGTTAGCGCGAGCCGCGCAAGACGATCGGCCACACCGCCTGAGTAGCACAACAGCCGGTGTTCCCACGCGTCCGGGGCGTACTTGGCTTTGTACCGGGCGAGATCCCGATAGTCGTACGGCTTGCGTAGCCGAACATAGGCGCGCGCCAAGGAAGCCGAGAGATGGGGGGAGTCGCTCGCTGGGGCATCGCGCGCGTCCAGATGCGCCAAGGGCGCGAGTCCCAAGGATGCGAAGCTCGATCCCTCGGCACCAAATGTCTGCAGCGCCGTTGCGACGAGGAGCTCCATCGTGCCACGGACAGCGTCCGGTTGCCGACGTGTCACGTCGAGGTACCACCCGTTGCGGGCAAAAACCGGCGCGCACACAAGGAACCCCTCA
>JAYSVL010000586.1:0-31298 GCA_043718595.1 Gemmatimonadaceae bacterium | reverse complement strand
TGGCCAACCCGTAGCAGAAACTCGTGCAGGCGGTGTTGAGGTCGATCGAGGCGGCCTTCGTTGCGCCGAGCGCGATTTGCACGCCGGAGGCACTGTTGGGCACCAGTTCGTCATTGCTGACCCCACCATAGATAATGAGGTCGACATCGGCGGCGTCGAGTCCCGCACAAGCGAGCGCACGCGACGCGGCAACGGTCGACAGTTCAATCGCGCCGACGTGAGAAATCCGACGCTCGCGCATACCGGTCCGGGACTGAATCCATTCGTCTGACGTGTCGAGGAACGTAGAGAGGTCGTCGTTGCTCAGGACCGCTGGGGGCATACAAGCGCCCCAACCCGTGATGGCCGCGAATTTCATGATCGAGTGGGTGGCAGGTGGGTACGCCCAAGTATCGCGCGCGGAGCGCCGGTTGACGAGAGGCGCGTACGCCGGTTGACGAGAGCCGCCACGCCGGTTGACGAGAGGCGCGTACGCCGCGCTACATTCGCGCCATGCCTATCGACGTCGCCCATCGCTTTCTTGAACGCTCACGTCACTACCTCCACGTGGAGTACCCCGCGAAGATCGTGCTGTCCCTCCGCGCGATCCCGCCAGACAAGCTGTGGTGGCGAGCAAACGAACGTTCGAACAGCGCGGGCAACCTGGTGTTACACTTATGCGGTAACGTGCGCCAGTGGATCGTCAGCGGAGTTGGCGGTGTGGCCGACACGCGCGAGCGTGACGCAGAATTTGCTGCCCGTGATGGAGCGAGCCACGAAGCACTCCTTGCGCTGTTACAGCGTACGCTGGACGAGGTGGACGCGGTGCTCGCGCGACTCACGGCGGAATCACTCGCGGAGTCGCGAACAATTCAGGGCCGGGAGACGACAGTTTTTTCGGCCGTCTATCATGTGGTGGAGCACTTCTCCGGGCACGTTGGCCAGATCATCCTGATCGCCAAATGGCTGACACCGGGCGCGGTGCAGTTTTACGACGACACCGGTGGCTTGGCACGCCCAACGTTTCTTCACGCCGGCACCTCCGACATTGACTGAAACGCCGCGGATGGCGTGCTTGGCGGACCGGGCGCGACGCAACTGCTTAACTGCTGGCCGCGAATTCCGCGAAAGAGCGCGAATGACAGCAAAAATAAACGGGGTGGTGCTGGCGACCGGTGCTGACTCGTCGGCGGTGGAAGGGTAGTAGAGTGTTGTTAGCGGAGTGTTGTTAGCGGAGTGTTGTTAGCGGAGTGTTGTTAGCGGAGTGTTGTTAGCGGAGTGTTGTTAGCGGAGTGGTGGTGGCGGAGTGGTGGTGGCGGAGTGGTGGTGGCGGAGTGGTGGTGGCGGAGTGGTGGTGGCGGAGTGGTGGTGGCGGAGTGGTGGAGTGGAGTGGAGTGGAGTGGAGTGGGCGGTGGTGGAACGGGGGGGTGTAGTTGTGATGAACCGGTGGAGTGGCGGGATGCGATTGGACAACTGTCCTATGCGCTTGGGTCGAGAATTGGTGCGCCGTTCCAGTTACACCACCAACCAGCACTCCTGCGATTTCCATTCGCGTTCATTCGCGTCATTCGCGGCTCGCTGTTGAGTTGTGCCCCTCGTGTGTCGTTCGCGACACCAGACGCTCAACGAGATGTGATCAATGCAGTGTCACAGGTGCATTCGCGGCCCAGACAGAGTCTCGACAGGATTGCTTAGCCGCTATCAGCGGCGGTAGATCGTGATCGTCGATGTGTCGAAACGGCGACGGTCATCGCCCAGCGGCAGGTCATGGTCCCGCGCGTGCTCCACAGCCAGAACGCGCGAGAATTGTGTCGCGTGCCAGCTTTCGAGGACGCGGTCGAGCATCTTCGAACCATACGGTGGATCAGCAAAGGCCACGTCGTAACGGTCTGCCGCCATCGCCGCGACCATCGGCAATGCATCGCGCTTGAAGACGCGTGTCGACTTGGTGAGTCGAAGCGCCGCGATGTTCGCGCGCAACGCGTGCAGGCTTGACGGGCGCGTCTCCACAAAATCGGCGTAACGCGCGCCGCGCGAGATCGCTTCAAGACCCAACGCACCCGTGCCGGCGAACAGGTCGAGCACACGCGCACCGGCCAGATCGGCGGCGAGCATTTTGAGCATCTCACCGCGCACCAGTTCCGCCGTGGGATGCACACGAAAGTCGTTGGGCGACGTGAGCGTGCGGTCGGCGAATTTTCCGGCAATGATTCGCATCGCGTTGTTGGAGCTGAATGTGACCTTCGGCCTAACGGCGGCGTGTTACCCGTGCACGAGCAACGCCGCTGCTCGAATGGAGAATCGCGCGGGCAACATCGCCCCACCCTCCCCGTCGATCTCGAGGCGCACGGCAGTCTCGCCGTGCGATGTTGGCGTTACCACAACCGATTGCCCGCGAATCACCTGCACGCTGGGATGTGCGATGTGCGCGCCGCGATATAGTTCTGCCATGCGAGCAATCACGCCCAGACGCGATGCGCCGCGCAAGAGCACGACGTCAAACATCCCGTCGTCCGGTGCAGCGTGGGGCGCCACATGCATACCACCGCCAAAAAATCGGCCATTGCAGACAGCGCCAATGGCGAGCGGGCCGGTCACCGCTGGATGATCATCAATGGTGACGCGTAGTGCCGTCGAACGCATACCGACGATTGCCTGCAGCGCACACCACGGATAAGTGAGCGGTCCCCGAACCATCCGCGATCCGCCGACTGCTGCAACCCGCTCTACCACGTCGCCGCTCAATCCGAAGCTCGCGATGTTGAGAAAGAAGCGTTCGTCTGGCGTGCCATCGGTTCGCTGAAAATGCACATGCCCGACATCAATGCGACGCGCTGGCGTATCACGCAGATACTCGACCGACCCGCGATAGCCGGTCGGCACGCCGATCGTCCTTCCGAAATCCCCACCCGTCCCGGCGGAGACAACACCGAGCGTCGCATGAGCGTTGATCGGTGCACCATCATGGAAGAAACCGTTCACCACTTCGTTCGTCGTGCCGTCACCACCAACGGCGATGATCTGCGTATGGCCGACCTGCAGCGCCTCGCGCGTGAGCCTCGTGGCGTCGCGCGGACGCTCGGTGAACGCCATCGCAACATCGCCCAGCACGTCGCGCAACGCCGCCACTATCACGCCGCGGTCACGTCCCGTTTTGCCACCGCGCGATTGTGGGTTGACGATTACGAATGCCGTCATTCCGTCGTCTGTAGGTGAGATCGAACGCGCCGTCGGCAGTCGAGGCCATCGCGCGAGCGACGTTCGGACCCGGCAGCCGCGTTGTCAATCCGTTGGCGATCGCGTTCGTCCCCTTTCCAACTGGCAAATGTTCCGGTTCATCTCCCGTATCTTCGGCGGCGCGCCCGCGGTACAGACGCCATCGGACGCGCCAGCACCTGTTGCGGAGCGCCCCTCTGAGGCAAAGAGCACGGCGCCACGGGGCGTGCGTGCGGTCAACAGCTGGAGCGAACGCGACGAAGTTGGCGAATGGATTCCGCAGGATGCCGGTTATTGGCTCAAGCGCACGGCGTACGTGATTGGCCGATTGCGAAAGGATTGGCAGGACGAACCAGACGCGCACAAATGGCCCAATGTGATTGACGTGCTCGACCTGCTTGCCGGTGCGCCGGAAGAGATCGTCCGCCAGTTACCAGCCGCAGCGCGCGAAGCGATGGCGCTCTGTGACAAGCCCGGCATTCGTCGATCGGAACTTGGTGACCACCTGAGCAAAGACCCGTCACTCGTGCAGGGGCTGTTGCGCCAGGCAAACGGCGCGTTTTACGGCTCAGGCCTTGCGCCCATCTTGCGCGTCGACTCAGCCATTGATCGGATCGGCGTCGCCGGCACACGCGGCGTTGTCATGGCGAGTTGTATCGAGGGATTGTTGAGCAAACCTGGCGGCGCGTACGACGTCATGCTCGCCTCGGTCTGGGGGCACATGGTGAACTGCGGGCCGCTGGCGCGGTCACTCGCGCCATCGCTCGGCGCCGACCCCGAAGAAGCGTTTTGCATTGCGTTGCTGCACGACGTCGGCAAGCTCGTCTTCTTCGATCGGATCTCCTCGCTGCGGACCGCCAAACGCAAAGCCGTGGCCCTGCCGGATGCGTGGTTGACGCTCGCCCTCGAGCAGCTGCACGAACCGTTGGGCGCCATTGCCGCGCATCGTTGGGGATTGGGGGCGCGTGCCGCCGACGCGATCGGTGCACATCATCGACGCCAACGACCGGCCCTGCGACACCCATTGGCCGAGACACTGTTCCTTGCCGAACGCGCCGAGCATGCGGCGCGTGAACGCGCGGACATGGACTACGAAGGGTTGGCGAGTCTTGGTCAGCTGCCTGGCGACCCGATGCGTTTTCATGACGTGCTCGGCCGGCATCTCCACGCGGCGTAGCAAAGCTTAAGGGCAGCGCCACCTGCATTTGCGTGCTATAGTCTGGCCAACCTTTCCGGAGCCAGCCGCACATGCCGAAGTTCAAACCGCAGTCACTGCCGTGGCCGTCCGACCGCGCGGTGCTGCTTGTACACGGTATTGGAGACGCGAGCGGTAATGGAACCGCCGCCTTTCCACTCGCGCAACTGACGGCCGCACTCGGCGCCCAAGCGGCGGGCGTTGCCGTGTACACACTCAATTACGATTTCATCAACGATTGGACCGCGCGCAAACTGCCATTGTCGGAGCAGATTGGCGCGATCGGGATGGCCGTTGCCAAGCAATACGCGTCGCCCGAACTCGAAGGCACGCTCACGGAGTATCTCGGCGACATTCTCTGGCCCGTTATTCATCCCGACACGCGACTCGCCATTCGCGATGCGTATGTCTCGCAACTGCAGCAGATCGTACTCGATTGCGGCGAAGCAGCCTTGGCACGCGGGCACGACCCGCTCGACTATCGCGTGAGCATCATCACGCACAGCCTCGGCTGCTTTCACACTTATGAAGTGTTGCACGCCGCCGTTCGCGAGCCATCGTATCGGTTGCGTCCGGGCAGCGACCTCACGCAACTCGATACGGTCATCATGATGGCATCGCCCGTTCAGCTCATTCGTGCGGTTGGCGACACCATTCGGAAACTCGTGCCGGACACCGCCGAATTGGCAACACTGAACAAAACTGGACTTGCACTAGCGGCCGAGCAGCTTGGCCGCAAACGTGTGCTGGCGACACGAAGGTTGGTCTCGGTCACCGGAACACAGGACCCGGTGGGCGGACATTTTCTCGGCAAGAAGAACCAGCGCTTGTACATGAACATTGAGGGACAAGAGACGGTGTTGGTGTCGCAAACACTCACCGACGGCGATCCGAAGCAAGCCCTCATTTCGGCATTGACGCCGGGGGGCGGTGGCGCTGGCACAACCACGATTCAAGATCCGCATTCGTGGAGCGCGTACATTGAACGCGAAGCGTCGCTGCTGGCCGGAGTGTTCGCATGACGTCCGTGAAGAGTCTCGGTAGCTCGCGCACGTGCGCGGGAATGCATGCACAGGTGACTCGTTGGCGCATCGTGCAGATTGCGCTCTTCGTTGCGTTCGTCGCATCACACGCGGCGCGTGCACAAGCACCAGTGCCAACCGCTTTGCTCGCGCGCGCCGAGTCGCTCACGGTGGGCGACTACTGCGTGGCAGCCCGCAACGCCGCCAACAAACCTGCCGTGCGAACGGCGCTCGCCGACGACGCGGCGTTGGTTGAGGACCAGCTCACACGCATTTGCGATGCTCGCGTTGCCCCATTGTCATTGCGCGCGCTCACCGGCTCGGGCTCGGCCTCGCTCGCGGCCGTGGGACGCTTGCGCGCGAAGGGCTTACACGAAGCGATGGTGTCGCCACTCGACACGGCGATGCAGATCGTCCGCAGTCGCTTGCGCGCGACGGACGTGCGAACAGTCGTACGGACCGCCGTTGGCGATTCGGCAGCACAAGCGCTCACCGTCGTGACGGAAACGGCCAACGGTCTGTTTGTGCTCGAAGCGCGCGATAAAGCGCTCACGCGACTCGCCAACTACGAACGCAAACTCGGTCCGTCGTCGGCAAAACTGAACGCGGTTGAGCTGTTAGTGAACTACGCGGCACAGCGCTGGATTCCCGGCTTCAGTCCCAGTGTCACTCGCGGCCCGTCGCCGCTCGAATTGGTTGCCAGCTACGTGCCAACATACGCCACCGTGCAGAACAAGAATTTCACCGCGGTATCAGCGAGCGAGTTTGGCGCGCGTTGGTACTTGTTTGGTGAGCAGTGGGGGAAAGACGGCATGGCCGGTGTGGTGCGCCCGTCGTACGTGTCCATCGGCGCGCTGGTGGCCAGCGACAAGAGTGGCGCGCTGGCCTGGCCGTGGGACGGGAAAACGCGAACCGGCGCGTACGTGAGCTGGGGTGCCATCAAGCTCGGGTACGTGCAGGGTCGGCAGGGTGCGTTGCTTGTTAGTCGACAGGTGCAGATGGTGCCCTTCGTGTTCTAGCGCGGATTCGCGACCGGGTTTCGGCAGCTCGCTACTTCACACCCATGTTTTTCTTCAGGAACGCGATCGTCTTGGGCCAACCGTCTTTGGTAGCCGCGAGGTTGGCAGCTTCTTCGGCTTGATCGCGCGTCGCCCTTGGGTCGTCCTGCGCACGCAAGAACCCGTGCACGGCACCTTCGTAGTTCGTCGCGGAGTACTTCTTACCCCCACGCTTCATGAGTGAATCGATGGTCGGCATCATCGCACCAATGCGACCGTCTTTGGAGCCGTTGAGCAGCATCACCGGCGCCTTGATCTTTGCGATGGAGTCAGCATCAACCGTCGCTGGAACGGCGGCTGTCGTTGCGGTCGCCGGTGATCCGCCCTTCATGTAGGGAAAGGCGCCGTAGAATGCGACGCCCCCAGAATATCCCTTCACCCCCTGATTGACTGCGTGCGCAAACACGGTCTGTCCACCCCAGCAGTAGCCAATCACGGAATACTTCTGTCGCGCTGACGGCAACATCATCGCGTAGTTCGCCGCAGCCGTAATGGCGCGATTGCGCTCGGCGGTATTCACGCGCGAAATCATTGCCCGCGCTGTGTCTCCAGGCAGTTCCACGGTTGATGGTCCACCACGCACTTTCGACAGCATATCCGGTGCGATCGCAATGAACCCGTCAGCCGCAACCTGATCAGCAACGCCACGCACCCACGTCTGCAAACCGAAAATCTCGTGTACCACCACGACCACAGGCGCCTTCGCCTTCGACGTTGGGTACACCACATATGCCATCAGCGAATCGCTCGAACCCTTCTCCCACGCAATCTTCATCCACTCGGCATGACGCGGTGACGCTTTCAGTCGCGCCTCAGCACTGCTCGCGCTCGGCGGCAGTCCCGGCACACCCTGCTGACCGGTGGTCGAAACAACCGGCGCGCGCAGGTCGGCGGCGCTCATGTGCGACATGTGGTCGTCCGCACCCAACACGGCTGGCGTCGCAGTCGACTTGAGAGCAAACGACGTTGGCGACGAACGCTGCATGCTGCATGCAGCGAGTGCGACGATTGGCAAGAAGGCGGCGCGACGACGCATCGAACGAATCCTGTGAGAAATGTGAAGTGCCTCAACCTTTCAAATAACGACTCCACCAATGGGATGCGCCAGTCGTACCCGCACCTACGCTGGCCGTGCAGTCGTTTCCGTCGCATACTCCATCGCGTCTGCTCCTGCGTGGTCCACCTCCTTCACCTTGCGGTTCCCAGAGGCCGTTTTCGTGCGTCCATATCGATTCTCCCACCTCCTCGTCGCCGTCGCACTCGCCTGCTCCGTCCACACACTGGGAGCGCAGCCAGAGGCGTCGTTTGCAGGCATGCGCTGGCGACAGATCGGCCCCACGCGCGCTGGGCGTGCGCGCGCGCTCTCTGGAGTAGCGACGCAGCCGAGCGTCTTCTACATCGGGTTTGACAATGGCGGCGTGTGGCGTTCCACCGACTACGGTTCCAACTGGGAACCCATTTTCGATAAGGAGAGCACGGGCTCGATCGGCGCAATCGCCGTCGCACCGTCTGACCCCAACATCATCTACGTCGGCAGCGGCGCGGGCATCATTCGCCCGGACCTGGCCGTGGGCGACGGCATGTAAAAATCCACCGACGCTGGCAAAACCTGGACGCATCTCGGACTGCGCCAGACTCAGATGATCGCCATGGTCGACGTCGATCCGAAAAATCCGAACCGGTTGTTCGTCGCGGCACTCGGTCATCCGTACGGACCCAATGAGGAGCGCGGCATTTTTCGCTCACTTGACGGCGGCGCCACGTTTCAGAAAGTGCTCTACCGCGATGAATACACGAGCGCAAATGACGTGCGAATCGATCCGCAGAACCCCAACATCGTGTACGCCACCCTGTGGCAGCAGCAACAGAGTTTCATCGAGGGACAAGCGTTCGGCGGCGCAGGTCAGGGTATCTACAAGTCGGTGGACGGGGGCACCACGTGGAAACCCCTCACGGAAGGGTTGCCCAACATTATCGAAGCGAACATTGCCATCGCGCCTAGCAACTCGGCGGTGCTGTACGCGATGATTGCCGGAACGCCAAAAGACGGCACCGTCGCTCGTACGACGACAGGCACCGTTGGGTTCTACAAGTCGACCGACGCCGGCGAGCACTGGCGCCTCGCGTTCAATGATCCCGCCGCGACGGGCGCGATCAAGCCCGCAACACCAGATCAGCGTCCACTCGTTCGAATCGGCGGTGGCGATTTGCCGACCATCGTCGTTGATCCGCAGCATGAGAATGTCGTGTACAGTTCCTCGACGGTGTTCTGGCGCACCGAGGATGGTGGGCTGACGTGGAGCGCTGTGCGCGGAGCGCCCGGCGGCGACGACTATCAGAAGGGGTGGATCAACCCGAACAACCCGGACATCATTCTCGCCGTCGCCGATCAGGGTGGCGTGGTATCGGGCAATCGCGGCGAGTCGTGGAGCAACTGGTACAATCAGCCAACGGCCGCGATGTACCACGTCTCAACCGACAATAGTTTCCCGTATCGCGTGTGTGGCGGTCAGCAGGATTCCGGCAGCGCCTGTGTCAGCAGTCGATCAATGGACGGCAGAATCACGTTCCACGACTGGCATCCGGTCAACATTCAGGAATACGGCATCGCCGCGTCGGACCCAACGGATCCGGATCAGGTGTTTGGCAGTCAGCGCAGTGGCGTGACGTTGTACAATCGCAAAACCGCGCAGACCACGCAGGTGGGGCCGGACGTCAGCGGCAAGTTGCCCGACGGTGGTGCGATGAACCGCAACGTGCGCACGATGCCGATCAACTGGTCACCGGTCGACAACAGCACGCTGTACTACGCGTCGAATGTGGTGTGGAAGAGCACCGATCGCGCACATAGCTGGACGCGCATCAGCCCCGATCTTGCGCGCGCGACATGGGCCGTGCCGGCGAACGCGGGCAAGTATGCGAGTGGTGTGACGCCCGCACCAGCCGGCAGCATTACGGCATTGTCACCGTCGCCACTCCGACTCGGCGTGCTCTGGGCAGGTACGGACGACGGCAACATTCAGGTGACGACAAACGGGGGTGCAACATGGAACAACGTGACACCACCGGCGATCAAACCATGGACGCGCATCTTCAACATTGAGGCGGGACACTTCGATACCCAGACCGCGTATGCCGCGGCTAACACGTTGCGCCTGGACGATCTGAATCCGCATTTCTGGCGCACGCACGACGGTGGCAAAACGTGGACGGAAATCAATACGGGCATCGCACCCGGGGCCGTTGCCAATTCCATTCGCGAAGACCCGCGCAAAAAGGGACTGCTGTACGCGGCCACCGACGTGCAGGTGTGGGTGTCCTTCGATGACGGCGATCACTGGCAAACGTTGCGGCACAATATGCCCGCCATCTCCGTGCGCGATCTGCAAGTGAAAGACGACGAGCGCTGCCGATGTGCCGATCTCGTTGCCGCCACTCACGGGCGCGGCTTCTACATCCTTGACGATGTCACGCCGCTACGTCAGGCGGCGGAATTGCAAACCGCTCGTGCTGCGGGCGCCGCGTATCTGTTCAAGCCCGGCGCGGCCGTGCGTGTTCGCTTCGCCACCAACGACCCAACACCGTGGCCAAGGGAGATGCCGGCGGGTGAAAATCCGCCGCCGGGCGGCATTCTCAACTACTATTTGCCAAGTGACGCCAGCGACCCCGTGCTGCTCGAAATTCTCGATGCAAATGGCAAGCTCGTGCGCTCATACTCAAGCAACGAGAAGGCGCTCGATCCGGAACCTGCGGTGGATCCCGTCGCCTACAATAGAGTGTGCCAGCGAACGCCAACTGCACCATTCTGCGGATTGCCACTGTACTGGCCTGCGCCCGCGCTCGTCATCTCCGACAAAGCGGGCTTTCATCGCTTTAGCTGGGACCTGCACTTCGACCCCGTCTCTCCGGAAGACGCCGTTCCCGTTGGTGACGACGAGGCGCCGGGCGCTGTGCCACATCGCACCTACCCAACAGTGAATTCTCCCTGGGCTCCACCCGGGCGATATACCGTGAAGCTCACCGTCGACGGCAATAGCACCATGCAGCCGCTCGTGCTCACACTCGACCCACGCGTACGCACGGGCGCACTCGGCCTCGCGCAACTGCACAACTTGAGCACCGAGATGTATCGAGGTGCTGTGGAAACGCACAAAGCATTTGTCGACGCGCGTGCCTTGATCGCGCGTTTGAGCACGTTGTCTGGCCCCGACGTCGACACACTGAAGAACGAACTGGAAGTACTTGCGCCGTCGAGCGCGCAGGTGCGCAATGTGCGCGCGATTCGTCGTCGTGGTCCCGCTGGCGCTGCGGCGCCATCACTCGAAAGTGTGAGCAACGCCATGCAGGCGGCGGCGATGGCGATGCAGGGCGCAGACGTCGCGCCCACGGCGATTCAGGTTGCCGCATGCATGACGGCACGCCAGCAAGGTGCGCAGGTGTTGCCGCTCTGGAAGAGACTGAGCACCTCCGGACTGGCGGCTTTCAACGCGAAACGGAAAGCCGCCGGCTTGCCTACGCTGTAACGCGGCTAGAGACCCGGAGGCCGAGCACCGCGCGCGGGCGCAGGCAAGGTACCCTTGTTGGCGATCGCTTTGTTGATCGCCTCAACGGTAGTCGTTGCGCGATACTCAACAATGGTCTTCGCCAGCGCGGCGTTCTTCTTCTTGTCAGCAACCGAAACGCCGTTGATCGACGCCTTGCCGGCCTTCACGCGTTCGTCGTAACGCACCGACTTGGGATCGGTCGCATACATATTCAGCGTGATGACCACGTCGTCATGCAAGTTGTCCGACTTGCCCTCGACGATGCCGTGCGACTCCATGTACTTCGCGACGCCGGCATAGTCGTAGTACTCCTGAATGTGCGCCACGATCGGACTGCCCTTCCAGATCGCCGTCAGCGAATCAGCGACATACCGCTGCCCAGGCTGATTCCCACCGCTGTCGCCAATGAGAAAGATCTTCTCAAAGCCGTGCACCTTGAAGCTGTGTACAATGTCCGTCACCAGCGCTCGGAATGTGGGCTCCCGCACGCTCACAGTGTTCGGGCTGGTCATGTGGCTGCTCGGCGGGTCGATGTTCCCCTCCGGCACAAACTTGACGACCGGCGCACAGAGCGCGTTGCCGAGCTTGCGCGCGATCGCCTCGCAGTTCGCCTGCAGAACGTAGTTGTGCTTCCCCGTAACAAGCCACGGGCCGTTGGGCTCGAGACCACCCGTTGGGATGATGATCGTCGTCATGCCTTTCTTCAGCGCATCACGCACATCCATCCACGTCATTTCTTCCATCCACACCGTGTTTGGTGCCGGGATGGGATTGGGCGCATCGGCGCAGTTGTAGGGGTTGGCGCTACAACTGCCGCCGCCCATGTTCCGCCCAGCGTTGGCCGGCGCACCCGCTGGCACCTGAGCATGCGCGGTAGGTACCGAGATGAGCGCAGCACTCATCAGAACGGCCGCAAGCCGCCCTGCTACAATCCGAAACGTTTGCATCGAAGACTCCGGGGACAGGATCGAGGTGTTCAGCGAGACCCGCGCCCAGCGAATGTGCCGGACGCATCGCTCAGGCTACGTAAACCTCGCATCCGTTGCTGGAACTCGCGAGTTCGCCCAATGCCGAAAGCGATCAGGAGCCCTTCATCCCCGTCGTCCTCCGCTAGCCCGCCGCCACCGCCTCAGCCTCAAGCGAGTCCGCCACGGCGTGTCGCACATCCCAATCTCTCATCATAGCTAAAAACGCCGCCGCCACCCGAGAATCGAAGTGTGTGCCCGTGTGCCGCTCGATGTAGGCCAGAATGTCGGGAATGTGCCACGCCACCCGATACGGACGATGCGTGCGCAGCGCGTCAAACACATCACACACATGGACCAGCAAACTGGCGTGATGGCAGCCGCGGCGAGTCTGTCGATGCGGATAGCCGCCGCCATCGATCATGATGTGATGTTCGAACGCCACCACCGCACAAACTTCGTGATGCTGACTGCCCGACAGAATAAGCTGCGCGCCGTCCACCGGATGATGTTGCAGGACCGAGCGCTCGCTGTCCGTCAACGCGCCCGGCTTTCGCAAAATGTCCAAAGGCACACGTACCTTGCCGAGGTCGTGCAACAACCCTGCGACGCCGTAGGAGCGAGCCTCACGCCCCGACAATCCCATGTGCTCCGCCAGGCCCATCGCCAGCACGCACACATTGAGCGCGTGCGTCGTAGTGTATTGATCGAAATCTTTGAGGGTCAGCAACGGAATCAGCATGTTGCGATCGGCATGCATCGCCGCCGAGAGTGAGCCCACCACCAGCTCCGCTTCGCTCACCGGTAGCGCGCGCTTGTTGAGCACCTCACTGTGCACCCAGGCAACGGCGTCCGCTTCCTCGCTGACGTTGATCACGCGCGTCAGCGTGTCCTCCACGTCCGCTGAAGGCGTCGGGGCTTCTTGACTCATCGCACCTTCACGCAACCCAATCGCGCCGAAACGAATGGGTGTCGGACGTCGTGGACGGTCGGCGGTAAGAATATTCCCCATCGGCTGCAACGAAATGCGTGTCAGCACGTCCTCCAGAAACGCGCGATACTCCTCGGTGCCCACCAACCCATCGAACTCCATGCGCTGCACACCGCAGGAGGAGAATCGCTCGGACCAGTCCCAGTCACTCAAGTCTCGCAGGGTGCGCTGGTTGTGAATGACTTCACGACCCAGAAACGAAAACACAGGACGAGGCTCATCGCGCTGCAGTTCGCGGAGCATGGCAAACGACAGCTCCGCCGCACGACCGCGTGCGGGATGCCCCTCGGCATACAACGACATTTTCGCCAGCGCTTGCGCCAACGACGTGAGATAGCGGGCGGCAATGTTCATTGGGGCTCCGCGCGACGTATCGCATCGACAATGTCTGCGTCACGGCTCCGTCTGGCGAGTCGAAGCACGACGGCGGCTCGCGGATGTGTGTGCCAGTGGGTGACTAACCCGACGATGCAGGCGACCGTTTCCGGCGTCGCTTTGCGCAGCGTCTCCGACCGGAACAACCAGTGACGCGTGAGGGCTTGCTGGGCGAGCCACTGCGCCGCCGCTTCAATCCCCGATACCGCCAGGGTCCGAATCGCGCGCACACGAATGCCGTCAGTCCACTCTGCCCCAGAACTCAATCGCATGATGACGGCGTTGACGAAAAGGGACGACGGAGCGCTCGACGCACTCGTCAAACCAAGCAGTACTGTTTTCTCGTCACGGTCTTTGATCGCTCGCACCACGCTCATCACGTGCGTTGCCGGACGTTTGATCAATAAACGCAACGCTTCGCGCCGCAGCGTCGCATCCTCCGAGTTCGCCAGTGGGTCCAGTTCGAATTCCTCGAACTCAACACCTTCTCGATCGAGCAGCGCCAGCAGGATGCGTTGCGCCTTCGGTGTACGCTCGACGAGTGTGTCGCGAATGATCGTCAGCCCTGCTTTGCCGGTCCGCAGCAACAGGTCACCGAGCCAGAGTGCGTCCAGTTCGTCACGACGGTCAAGTGCGGCAAGCAGCGGCAGCGTTGCCCGCTCGCGGAGGCGCGACACCGCGTGTTCAAGGACGCGCACATCGGGACGTGCCGCCACCAATTGCTCGCCGAGTAGCGGCCCCGTGACAATGCCGTCGATGAGCGCGTCGCGAACGTCGGTCGTGGGAAAGGCACTCAGTGCGTCTAGCACGGCGGCCATGCCATCGCGAGCTACCCACCGAACCAGGGCCTGATCCGTTGCCTGACCCTGTGTGCCGCAGTCAATCGAAATCTCGACGATGCGTTCGGGCTCGCACCCGTCCTGCATGGTGTCAACCACGGTACGCTGCTCGAGATGGCCGATCCCGCGCAACATGGCGCTGTAACCGTCGGGATTTGGGTCGTCGAGCGTCCAGCCGTCGATCATACTCTTCACTTGCGATCGCAGCACTTTGTCGGAGTTCGCGGCTTCGCGATTGTGCCCTCCCGCATTGCGTGCGAGTTTGCCCAGCATGCCAAGCATTGCCGAGGAGATCGGCTGCTGCGAGGCAGTCGCGCCGGCCTGCACCAGGTCGAGAATCGCGCGCGCGGTGAGTGAGTCTGCGGCCTGTTTCAGAAACACGTCGCGTTGTCTCGCATCACCGCCCATCTCCATCAATCGCGTTAGCGTCTCCTGACTGAGTGACGAAATGAGTTTTGACAATCGCGTGCGCAAGCCCGCCGCATCAGCCGTGCCGGATGGCGCGTGTTGCAACTCGGTCGCGATCTGTAAGAAGTAGCCAATGACCACTTGTTCGTACGCACGTTCCCCGTGTCGCGCATCAATCGCGCCGGCGACACGCTGCGGGTCGTACTTGTTGTCGTCGTGGTCGTCAATCGTTAGGCCGGACAGTGCGGCGCGCGCAAGGCCGACCCACAAGCTCTGTGCTTGCGCCGACTTGCGTTCGCTGGTTTCCTCCCGACCATCCGAGGCCAGCTCTAGGCGATCAAACGACGCAGGAAACAGTGCGATGTGTCGCCATCGCGCGAGCGTGTCCTCGCCGAGGGCGCCAAGCGGGCGATCCACGCGACTCGCCGAGACAGACAGTAATGTGAGCATGTCGTCCAGCTCATCACGCGTCACGCCGCGCAAAAAGCGCAGTGCCGCCAGCTCGTGTTGGTGCAAATGCGCTGCGAGTTTCGCCACCAGTGGATGCGTCGCGTCCGTCGCCACCCCTTCGACGATGAGCTGCTGCCCGGCAATGCCGATGGACACGACCGTGCGATCGGTGAGCGCGACCGTCGTGCGTCGATACAGGGATTCGACGGCGCCCTGTAGCAACGGATGACCCAGTGGGTACAGTCCGCGTTTATGCAGCGCGAGCGCGAGCTCCAGCACCAGCTCGGCGAGGGCGCCAGAGAGGGTGGGAGTTTTGGCAGGACTGGGAGCGGTGGAGGCGATCAGCGTCAGCGGAATCGTGGCCGAGCGCGCACACCGAATGCGGGCGCGCCAGCAGCCGTCACATATTGGACGGGTGGCATCACGAAGTCGTCACTGGATTGGCCCCATGGCTGTACGCCGCATCTTTTGACGCCCGGTCTACCCGACGACGCGTGCAGGACCGACATTTCAGCGTGAAACGTCGTTCGTCGGCATCGCGTTGGGCGAGGCCAGCGCCATCACGGTGAATCCGAGGCTTCCCATGCGCGTAATTCAAACCCGCGTCTCATTCGCAGCATTGCTCCTCCCCGTACTGCTTAGCGCCCAGGGTGTGACGGTGCAGAGCGTGTCCGACGTGCGATTCCAGGGATCTCTTGGTGCTGTGGTCGGCCTGGCGGCAAGAATCAGCGGCACCACAACACGCGACCTGCCGTCGGCGAGTTACCTCAGCGGACATCGCATGCGATCCGAGTCCGGTAACACCGCCACCATCATTGACGCCGACGCCGGTCGCATTACGACCATCGATCACAAGCAAAAGTCTTACCGTTCGATGACATTCGCCGAGATGTCAGCCGAGATACAGCGTGCCACGCAGCAAGGGAAAAACAAGAGCCAGGCGAAGGAACAGAAGCCGACCGACGACTCATTGAAAGTGACGTACAAAGTCGCCGTCGACCGACCGGGGCAACGCGAGAAGATCGCGGGCTACGACGCGGAACGAGTCTTTCTCACCATTACGATGGAAGGCGAAGCCACCAAGGAGAATGGCAAGACGGAGTCCGTCGGCAACATGACCTTCCTGCTCGATCAGTGGATGGCCAAAGACGCACCACAGCTCGCACCGATGCGCGAATTCGCGCGCGCGTATGCGCAGAAGGCCGGTCAGGAGTTCCGCAGCCAGGCGGAGGGCATTCAGGCTGCCTTTGCCGGCGATCCCCGGATCAAGGACGGGTTCGATGCTGCCGCGAAAGAGTTGGCCAAAGTGCCAGGGGCGGCGCTGCGCAGCACGGTCTACGTGGTCGGGGTACCGTCCGGCTTGACGTTCGATCGACCGCTCGCACTCAATGAAGCAACGGCTGCGGCCAAGGCCGACGAGGCGAAGAAAGACGAGAAGCCAAAAGGCGGTTTGCGCGGGATGATGGGAGCGATCAAGGCGGCCGCCGACGAGTCGAACAAGGCGGAGAAAAACGACGCCACCGCCAAACAGGGCACGCTGATGACAGTGACAAACGAAGTAAAGAGCATTACGCTCGGCGCAATTCCTGAACCCATGTTTACGCCACCGACGGGTTATCGCGAAATCAAACCGTAGGGCTCCGGTACGCGCGGACTCGGGCCACGATTACGGCGTGACGCGTTGGTGCTCCCACCGGTAGCGCGATCCACTCGCATCCCGGCCTGCCACCAGCGCGCTCGTGGCGACCGCCGTGGTCACCATAACGTCGCGCCCACGCTCAGCCAGCGTGCGTGCGAGGGCGAGTTCGGTGACCGCGGCGACGTCGCGCTCCGCACTCGCCAATCGCACGGCGCCGGCGGAAGGCAGTGCGATCAATTTCCACGTCGCACCGCGATCTACCACTTTTCTGAGCGCCGCTCCAGACTCGCGCACGAATGCCATGTCACCGCCGATCACGGCAGTGCGTGCACCTCGGGTCGTCTGTGGAATGGCCCATCCTTCCAATGTACCATCAGCCTGCACAACCGGGGCGACGAAATACGTGCGACCCTGCCGACGAGCGGCCGACGCGATTTCTCGCGTGACATCGCGCACGAGACGCGCGCCCTGCGCGACGCGCGCGGTGTCGATTGCGCCCGTGTACCGCGGACGCGTGCCATCGAGGCGAATCATGATCAGCCGACGCGCCTTCGTGTATCCGGTGTCAATGTCAAACACGCCGCCCAGCGGAAGTCCGTCGGCGTTGCGTTCGCAGTACACCGTGCGTGGCGCGGTGCGCGGCGCACCGAACGTACCCGCCGCACGGAGCCGCACGACATTCGCCGAGCATTGCTGGTAGTACAACACGGCCCGCGCGCGCGTGTCGGCGGCCGTGAACGCCGCTCCAAATCCTGCAGGCATTCCATCCGCGGATGGTGGCGGCGAATCGTCCGGTGGAAGCACACGCACAGTACGCGTGTCGTCGGCATCGGCCTTACCTCCTGACGCGCACCCGGACGCGAAACACAGGAGCAGCAGTGCGCCAATGCGTGCGATGAAGCGACGGTAGATGAGAGGCATCTTGGAATCTATGTCCCTCGCTCGCGTTTCGTGCGCGGAATGCAGCGAATTTGCACCGCGCGGCGTTTGATACTGCCGTGTTGTTCGGTGATGTTTGGCTGCCGACGTAACGGACGACCGACAAAGGCATACAACAAAGAGCATTTGACGCAGAGGTGAGCCGAGGTCCACAGGGTCGCGCGGAGGACAACTCAAAAAAGAGGGTGGTTCTCTGCGTACTTCGCGAACCTCCGCCTACCTCTGCGTCAAATGCTGTTTGTTGCTGTTTTTTTGAGGCTGTCGCACGTCGTTATCGGATGCGCACGATCGCCGCCACACTCCCGGAATTGTTCGGCGCCGTCTGACTGAGCGTGCCAGAGAACGTCCAGCGAATGTTGGTCACCAGTCGATCGTATCCGGCCGGGGCACCGCCAGCACCGCTCACTGGCGTGTAGGTCCACGTGGAGCCGCCGTTGCTTGAGTACGCGATGACGACGGTGAGACCCGTAGTGCCTGGTGCACTCGTCGCGGTCCCTACTTTGAAGTCCGTGTTGGCCGGAGTGGGATTCGCAATCACCACACCGTGCGCTGCCGCGTTACCGACGTTCGTGTAGGTACTCGTGAACGTGATGTCGGTGCCGGGTGACTGCGTGCCAGTCGGATTGGCGTTCTGCGTGAAGATCAGCGACGGCGCGACCGGCGTGGCCGGTGAGCCCGTCGGCTGTACACCCGTTGCATAGTTTCCGTTTGCGTCCCGGGCAAAGCTTTTGTAGTAGTACGCAGTGCCAGTGCTGAGGCCGGTATCAGTACAGGTTGCGGTCGGCGCCGCGACCACGCAGGCGACGGTCGACGACCCAATCGCGGTGCCAACTGTGTACGTCACTCCTTCCACCGGCGCGTCGGTGACCACCGATGTGGTGCGTCGCAACACGACCACACCGCCGAGGTCTCCATCGCCGGGATTCGTCCACGTGAGCACCACCTGACCGAGTCCTGGTGTTGCGGATGAGAGGGTGACGTTGCCCGGCGACAAGTTATCAATGGTGACCGTCGTGCCGGCCGCATCCGTGCCCGTCTGTCCATTCGTTCCCGTCCACGCCGAAATCATCGCCGTCACGGCGTAACTGGCTCCCGCGGGCGCAGGCATGTTGACGTGGGTCTTGGGCGTGATGCGAATCTTGTATTGCGTCAGCGTGGTGGTCGCTGTGATGTTCGTGGTTAAAGCAATGGCAGGCGTGTCGCTTGCGGGGTTGGCCGATGACCCGTACACCACGCTGCCCGCATCATTCGTGATTTCCACGAGTGACAGACCCACCGCGGTGCCCTTCGCAAGCGAGACGGTGACCGCCGTGATCGCGTCGGTGCCATTCGCGGTCTGGAAGGTGAACGCGCCTGCCATGGTTGCAGCGGCGCCGGGCGCAATACTCGCATTGCTCGGATCGCTGCCGGTGGCGAGCGTAGTGGCGAGTGGCGTTGTTGGAGAGCCCGTCGGCACGACGCCGGTCGAGTAGTTCCCGTTCGCGTCGCGCGCAAAGATTCTGTAGTAATACGCCGTGCCGTTGCTCAGGCCGGTGTCGGTGCACGTGGCCGTTGGCGCGGTCACCACACAGGCCACCGTCGATGCGCCAACGGTATTCCCAACGGTGTACGTGGAACCCTCGACCGGCGTGTCTGTCACGACGGAGGTGGTGCGCCGCAGCACAATGATGCTGCCAAGATCGGCGTCCACTGGATTCGTCCACGCCAGCGCGACCTGATTCAGCCCCGCTGTCGCCGTGGATGCCGTCACATTGCCTGGCGACAGGTTGTCGATGGTGACGGTCGTACCTGCCCCGTCAGATCCC
This sequence comes from Gemmatimonadaceae bacterium, assembly GCA_043718595.1. Classification (GTDB taxonomy): domain Bacteria; phylum Gemmatimonadota; class Gemmatimonadetes; order Gemmatimonadales; family Gemmatimonadaceae; genus Gemmatimonas. Next base: position 11,873 of record JAYSVL010000586.1, on the reverse strand, counting down.
GCCTGCCCATTCGTACCGGTCCACGCGGAGATGCGCGCAGTGACCGCGTAGGTGCTGCCCAGCGGCGCCGGCATGTTCGCGTGGCTTTTCGGCGTAATGCGAATCTTGTACTGCGTCGACGTCGTGTTGGCGGTGATGTTCGTACTGAGGGTGATGGTTGGCGCATCACTGCCGGGGTTCGCGACGGACCCGTGCACCACGCTGCCGGCATCGTTGGTAATCTCGACAAGGGCGAGTCCCGCCGATGTGCCCGTGGCCAGCACCACTGTCACCGCGGTGATCGCATCGGTGCCACCGCTTGTCTGAAACGTGAAAGCGCCGACCATCGTCGCTGCCCCGCTCGGCGCAATGCTTGCGTTGCCTGGATCGGTGCCGGTGGCGAGCGTAGTGGACTGCGGTGTAGCGGGCGACCCCGACGGCGTCGCACCGGTCGCGTAATTGCCGTTCGCATCCCGCGCGAAAACTTTGTAGTGGTAGGCGGTGCCGTTGCTCAGTCCCGTATCGGTGCAAGTCGCCGTTGGAGCGGTGACCACGCACGCCACCGTCGACGAGCCAATCGTCGTTCCCACGGAATACGTAGTGCCTTCAGCGGGTGTGTCAGTGACCGCGGACGTCGGCCGACGCAGCACGACAATGCTGCCCAGATCGGTATCTCCGGGATTCGTCCACGCGAGCGCGACTTGACTCAACCCTGCCGTCGCCGCCCCCAATGTCACATTCCCCGGTGACAGGTTGTCGATGGTGACCGTCGTGCCTGCCACGTCGGACCCTGCCTGCGCGTTACCGCTCGTGTAGGCAGAAATTCGCGCGGTCACCGCATAGCTGCTGCCCACCGGCGCCGGCATGTTCGCGTGGCTCTTTGGTGTCACGCGAATCTTGTACTGTGTAAGTGTGGTCGTCGCGGTGATGTTGGTACTTAGTGTGATGGCAGGCGTATCGCTGCCTGGGTTCGCTGCCGAACCGTACACCACGCTGCCCGCGTCGTTGGTGATTTCTACCAACGACAAACCGGCGGCCGTGCCGGATGCGAGGGTGACGGTCATCGCGGTGATTGCGTCGGTGCCGCTGCTCGTCTGCAGGGTGAACGCGTCCGCCATTGTTGCTGCCCCACTGGGCGCGATACTGGCGTTGCTCGGATCCGTGCCAGTGGCCAGCGTGGTGACGCCAGCGACCGTCACGTTCGCGCCAAACTCCGACGTGTTGTTGCTGCCATCGGTCGCGGTGGCGGTGAGCTTGTCCCCCACACTCAGCCCGCTGACAGTGACGCTGGTGTTGATGTTGCCGCTTGCATCACTGGTAACGAAAGTGAGAAACGCCTGCCCTTCACCAAATCCACTGGCATCGTTGTCGCTCTTGAACAACTCCACGCGGGCGCTGGCGAATGTGCTCTGCCCTGCGGCGCTGCCTACATATCCAGCGAGCGTCAGCGTGGTCCCGTTCAACGAGGCCGACGTGATCACCGGCTTGTCCATCAACAGGTTCGGCTGACCGGCCGTCTTCGCACCATCGTTGGCTGTCGCGCCGTTGGCGCCGAGGTCAATGCTGCTTGCTGCGGTGTTCGCGTAAATGGCGTTGCCAAGAATCGCCGCACCCGAGGTGTTGGCATCTTGCACGACCACCGCGCTGCCGCCGTTATTCGCGATCACATTGCCCATCGTCGATGCGGTGGTACCGCCAACGCTCGTCGCCGTCGACGCGCCCTCAACCGACACACCGTGACTGCTGTTTCCGATCGCCGTGGTGCCGTCGGAGCCAACCCCGATGTAGTTGCCGTGGATGATTGACCCGTTTGCTGCGCTTCCAACAAGCACGCCGAGCCCGGTATTGCCCGAGATCACGTTGCGTGCGCTCGTCGTCGTCCCACCAACCGTGTTGCCGGTGCCGCCGGAGCCTGCTCCCCAGAACGAAGCACCACCGTTGACGTTGGGAAGGGCCGCCAGACCGGTCACCGTTGTGCCAATGTAATTGCCGGCAACCACGTTGCTTTGTGATGTCGCGCCCATCACTTCAAGGCCGTAGTGATTGTTGGCTGAGATGATGTTTCTCGCACCAGCGGACGTTCCACCGATCGTGTTGGAGCTCGAGCCGTTGACGAGAACGATGCCCGACCGTGCCGTATTTGCAGCCGATCCGTTGAGGTCCGACGTACCGGTGACGTCAGGGCCGACGTAATTGCCGGAGATCGTGCTGTTGTCGACGTTGTCGAAATAAATGCCGGCCGACGTGTTCGCCGAGATCACGTTGCGCGTGGCCGCCGTGGTGCCCCCGATCTGCAGTCCAACTACTCCACTGGCAAAGAGTCCGTGATTGCCGTTAGCGCTCGCGGCAGTACCGGCCGCATTCGTGCCGATGTAATTGCCTTGCACGGTATCATTGCCCACCGTCACCAGCTCAATGCCGGTCGCGCCGAATCGGTTGACAACAAACCCGCGAATGATTGTGCTGCCGGCCGTGACATACAGGCCCTTCGCCGCGCCCGCCCCTGTTCCGTTGAGCTCGAGTATCGGCGTGCTGCTCCAGCCCGGCTGCTTCTGCGCATCAAGGACCATCGGCGTGCTGATCGTCGACAGCGCCGCCGTTGGACTGATCGTCGCGATGCCGCCGCTGAAGTAGTTGTTCGCTGCACGGAGGCCCGCGGCACTGGTTCCGTTGGAAATCATGAAAACGGCATTCTCCTTCGCGCTCACCAACCCGGCCTGCGCCAGGGATCCATCGCCACCGAGCAAATTCGCATTGTCGATGAACTGTCGCAGCGATCCCTGTCCGCTGTTGTTGGTGTTCACCACCGCACTAAACGAGAAGCCAACGTCGAGCGCACTGATGTTCGACGCGGAGACGACCGCCGGTGTCACGCTCTGCGCTGTGCCGCTCAGTCCCGCCGAAAACACAAACGTCGACGTGTTCAGCGTGGTGCCGAGTGCGCCATTTCCAGGATCAGCGAGGGACGGGTTGGTACCTCCCACGTGGTCGGTGACCGCAGTGGCACTTCCAGTGGTCGCGTCGGTTTTGTACGTCATGACCGGAAGCGCCGCCGTCGTGTAGCCGGTACGTGACGACGTCACTGTGTTGTTCACCACGCGCACGTAGTAGTTGTCGGCGATCAGTCCAGAGAAGGTGTAGTTGCCGCTGCCGTCTGTGGTTGCGGCAGTGGAGTAGAGTCCGACGGACGTATACAGCTCAACGCGCGCGCCGCTGCGATTACTGGCCCCGGTGCTTGACGCTTTGTTCCGGCCAGCGCCGCCGCCGTAGTTCAGATCCTCGTACACGTTGCCAGAGAGCGTGCGACCGGTGCTCAATTCCGCGATGTCGGACGCTGATAGCGCGCGATCATAGATGCGTTCGTCGTCGATCAGGCCGCTGAACGCAAAGTCGAAGCCCGCGACGTCCTGGTCGAGCCCGAGGCCCATGTAGTCCACGCCGGTCACCGTGCTGAAAAACTTCTGCGTCGCCGCGGTCCCGGTACTGTACGTGACGGCAGCCGCAGCGCCATCGATGTAGAGCTTGTTTCCGGTCACACCCACGGTGACCGCCACATGATGCCACGCGTTGTCGTTTAGCGTAGTCGTCGAGAACACTTCCAGCTGTCCGACATCGGCCTCAGCGACGACAAACCCGAGGCGGCCATCGGCCTCAAGGTGCAGACGCGCGGTGCTGTAACCATCCGCGAGATCGGACAGCGAAAGAATCGTTTGCTTGCTCGTACCACCAGTTTTGATCCACGCTGAGACCGTGCCCTGCGTGAGCGACGTGAAGTTCGCGCGGTGCGTGGACACGTCGACATAGTCATTCACCCCATCGGCCAACAGCTTTCCGGGTCCCACCTTGTTGGTACCCACTGTGTTGTCCACCGCCGCGCCGTTGGTCAGCGTTCCGTTGTAGGCGTTGCCGCTGATGTCGCTGGCGTTGGCGTCAAACGTCCACCGCGCCTTGAGGCCGCTGGTGACGTCAAACAGTCGACGCACACGTAGGGCGGCCGTGCTCAACGCATCGGCGCGAAACGCCTCTGGGGCGCGCGGCCAACCGGATGCGTGCTGTGCGGATGCTGAAGCGATAGGCAGCACGGAACCGACGACGGCCATCACTGCGCGCGCGGCACGCCGCATCGCCGCATGGCCACGGGGACGCAGGAGGGCCTCGCACGTAGCGTGCGCGAAAACGCGTGTGGAGATGTCTGAAGGAGAGCGCAATCCAGGTCTGGAACCAGAAACGGAAAACGTCGCGGGCGCCGAACCAGCGATCAGCGAATGCGCCGCACCATGCCCACCGTGCCGGTGTTGTTGGGCGTGGTCTGGCTCAGGCTTCCCGTGAATGTCCATTTGACTGTCGTCACGACCCGGTCGTAACCGGCCGCCGCCCCACCTTCATCGCTCACCGGCGTATAGCGCTGGCCCGCTGTGCACCAACCGCAGTGGAATTCGTGAGCACCGCGCACGCGGCAACGACCATCACCACCCGTTTCGTTACACGCCGTGTCCGTGCGGCTGACTGCATCACGTGCATGCTAGCGCGCAACTCCACCGAGCCGCTGTCGCCAGAAATCCGCCGCCGATGAAATACTGCCTTCCGTGACGCGCGCACCAAACGTCACAAACCAGCCGCGACCTCCGTTGACGGCAAAATCCGCATCTCGAAGGTCGCCGACTCGATATCCGCTAACCACTTCCAGCGAGCGATGTGGCAGCACGGCGATTGCCGGCGCCAGATCGAAACTTCTCGCGCTGCTGGCCGCGTGCTGCACCAGTCGTCCGTCCGCGCGCACATCGACCCTCGGCAGAACACGCACGCTGGCCCGTGCGCCAACAAAATTCGACGACGACTTCGGAGTCAGCTTCGCGCCATCAGAGGCGGTGACACTGGTTGTGGTTTGTCTGAACGCGTAGCGGAGGCCGAACTCGGCGATGCGGATTGGTTGCCAAATCGCTTCGGCTGCCGCGATCGCGCGGCCGTTTGACGTGGCGTCCGCAAACACACCGCCATAACCACCGCGGTTCTCGTCAATCCACTCGGCTTTGCCCAACAGGTTGAGGGCGTCGCTGCGCGCGGGACGATAGGCGAGACCCCACAATGTCGAATACCGATGCCCCTGCAGCAGCCGCCCATCGAGACGCTGGTCGTTGCGCATCGCCTCATGACGCGACAGCAGCGCCAGTGAGCGTCGGAAGGACATATCACCTGTGAGCGTCGCCAGCTGCGTCGACCGCAGCGCGCCGTCGCGATACTCCACTCGTCCACTCAGCCGATACGGCGCGTTCTGTTTGGTCAGATCGACACCAAGACCGGCCGACCAGTAGTCCTCCTCGGCCTGCAGAAACGGAAGGGCGCGCACAGGATCGAGGGCCAGCGCTCGGCCGATGCCGTGCCGTCGCTCAAAGAGCGTGTTGAGCGAGCCCGCTGTTCCTAAATGCCATACGGACCGCACACCGACCAGCGCTGCGTCTCGTCCGCCATCGATTCCCGCTACCTGATACTTGCTGTAGGCCTCCGTGGCCGTGCCCAGTCGCGTCCTCAGTCCTAGGTCCGTGACACTGTATCCGGCGCTATCGCCAGGCAAAAAGACCTGGCGGTGACGGAACTCCAGGCCGATATCGCGAAACAGCGTGAACGTGGCTCCCGCACCGACATAGTCCGGCTGCAAGTTCTGCTGGCCGGTGGCAAAGTTCCGTCGCGCCTCGGCGAACACCGCCCCGCGATTTGTGGGCTTCCACTGCAGTTTGAATTCGCCGCCGAGTGACGCTGCGGCCGTGGTCAGGCCGGAATATCGATCGTTCGTAATTGCGCTCTCAAACTGCGCCCGCTTGCCAAGGTCTTGCACGGCGGTCGCCGAACTGTGACGGCGTTCCAGCCCAAGAACAGCAAACTTCTGCCATTCCTGTGACAGCCGCAGACGATGGGTTCCCTGTTTCAGCTCGCCACCAAATCGCAGTTCCTGGGTGCCCCCCTGTACGGAAGGGTTCGCCGGGTTGGAAAACTCCCGGTCGGCGGATGTCCACAGCGCGGTGAGCTTCGCGGCACCGTTGCGAAGCGAGAGCGCACCGTTGAGCGTCGTCGCCATGCCGCTGGAGTCCCGCCCCGCTGAATACGCCGCTTCGCCGCCCAGCTCCAGCACGCCCAATTTGCGAAGGCTGAGGTCCGCACCCAGCAGCCGATGGCCGCCGGCCAGCTGACTCTCGTTTACCCACGTTGCGCCCAGTCGAGCCGAATCGAGCCGCGACGCATGAAGCAGCCGCGCACCGTCAACAGATCCGCGCACACCCCACACCGCACTTCGCGGACCCCCAGCGTCCGACTCATAGAGCGCTACTATATAGACGGGGTTGCCGTAGGTGTCTGTCGCCGGCACTGGCTGCTTAAACAGCAGCATGCCGACGTCGTAGTCCACCTGGTAGTCCACGTACCGCTCCAGCACCTGGCGACTGAGCACCCGACTCGCGTTCTCCGCCGCACGAATCTCCAGCACCACCTGTTCCGTTCCCTCGCGGACGTTCCGTCTCAGGATGTATGGACCCGACGTACCTGCGCCGCGCACCTGCAGTTGCTGCAACAATTGTGATGTTGAGCTCCCAAATCCCTGCCACTCCACGGCGCCGGTGGTGACACGTGCGGCAACACCCGGCAAGGCGCGCCGGTACCCAGCAAGCTGTAGTCCTCGCGCGAAACCGCTGGTGGAGACGTCGCCAACCGCCAACCAGTCGTACCCGCGCTCTACGCGCGCCGCGAGCTGGTATCGGGATGCTCCGGTCGAGCGCTGCGTACTGGCATCACCGAGCAACGGATACTGCGCCTGGTCGAGCGGATCAGCATTGCGGCCAAACGCGTCTCGTCCGGCGTCGAGACGACGAGAATCGTAGCTGGCGACAAGCGTCGTCCCGAAACCCAGCTGACCGCGCGCCGTCAGGGAACCAAAGGCTGCCTGACTCGCCCCAACACCCGCGCGCCCGACGCCGGCGATAAGCAGTGGTTGTGTGGCCGGCAGCACGTCAAAGGACAGCTCGCGAGATTCCTTCGCCCACGTCAGGCGCACACTGCCCTTGGCGACGACGCGTCCTGGCCGCAGTGGGATCGCCAGCCAGCCCGCGGCGTCGGGCGCCAGTTGCACACCGCTCGACGACGAATTGACGTCCGTTCCGGCCGGAGTGGCACCCTTGACGACCACCGTCACCTCGGGCCGGTTCGCCACCGGCACGCCCCAGCGGTCGCGCACCAGAACGCGCATGGTGCCGAGTGAGTTACCGTCAGCCACCATGGTGAGCGGCGTCGCGTCGGGTTCAAACCTGGCCGGCTGTCCGGTGACGTGCACCGCAAGGCTGTCCCATCGTTCGTTCCCGCTGTGCTGCATACGCGCCCGCAGTCGATGCGGACCCGGCTTCAGTGCCACGGCAATGAAGTCGTGCACCCCATCCCCGCGGAGCGTCGTCGCTTCGATTAGCGAATCGCCGTCAAAGAGGGAAACCGCAGCGCCGGGGACGCCGCGCACACCAATGAACAATCGGTCCAGCGCCAGCACCTGGCCGTCTTCCGGACCGAAGATCGACACCGAAGGCCCGTCGAGGAATTCGCGCTGCTTTTCTGCCGCCCGTGATTCTGTGGTTCTGGCGACCGGCACCCGGGCCGCCGTCACTGCGGGCGAGGCACCCGCTGGACGGAGGTGAACGGTAAGTGGCGACTGCCCGTTGCCGCCAACCTTCCAGAAAAGCGTCGGCGCACCACTGCGATCGCGTCCAACGGCCGGCGCGACGTCGCCGGGCGATTCGGCGAGCTCCCAGCCCGCTGGCAGGGGAAACGTGGCGGAGCCGTGCCAGCCCGTCGTGGGTGGAGCCAACGAGAGGACCACATCGCTACCGGCCGGAACTGTCTCCGGCTTCGGCAGGCTATCGGTGGCGAACTCTGCCGCAATGGCGCGACCGACCATCGGTCCTGGTTCCGCGACAAACATCGACGTTTTGTCCAGCAATCGCCCCGACCTGGTGATGCTGACCGTGACACTGTCGCCTTCGCGCCTGGACCACCCAATGACCCACAAATCAGCACCCGCAGGAATTGCCGGCAAAACCACCTTGGGTCCATCGACACGGGCAAGCACCGATTCACCGATGAATACCACTGCCGAGTCCAGCGGTGTGGAAAATTGCATTTCCACATCGGTCATTGCGGTCACGTAGCTGTTGCGCATTACCGCCTCGAACCGCACGAGCTGCTCGACAACTGGAGCGAGTTTCGTCACCGCCGGTGTTACCACCGGTTGCTGCTTGCCTCCTTTTAGTCTCGCTTGCTGCGTCGTAACTTGTTTCGCGACAGTATGATGCTGCTCCTTGATTAATGTTTGTTCGTAGGCCTTTACACTCCACATGGTCGGCACTCGCACGGCGGCGACGCGGCCTCCTTGCGGAAGCAGCCGGAACGTCACGCGAGGGGTCGTCCAGCCGGTTGCGTCGCGTGTCACAATTGTTTGTTTTGTCGCGTTGGCTAACTGAAACGCGGCGGGAACCGACTGGAGGTCGAGTCGAAAGCCGTGGTGACCGGGCCGCAGGTTGCGGTAGGAGAATCGGCCGTCGGCGTCGGTGGTCGCGATTTCCCCGTCGTCTGTCCATACGTCGATATCGGAGACGCCGCGCTCCCCGTAGTCCTGCACTCCGTTGTCGTTCAAGTCCACCCACACCTTGCCGATAACCGCGCGATCCTCCATCGACAGGCGGCCGCGCACTCCGACCGACGCCTCGGCGGTCGTGGACCGAACCGTCTCGTCGTCGGCGGTCGCGAACGCCGAACTGACGACCTTGGCGGAGGATGCTGACACCACGGCCACATCGTAGTGGGCGGAGGTCTTCTCGCCGGGTCCCAACTCTCCACGCAGAAACAGCGTCAACTCTTTGCCCTTGACCCGTGTCGAATCGACACCGGCCGAGCCTTTGGCGAATCTCCCACCATCGGAGAGGGTCGCGTGAACGGTTAGTCCACTCAATCGCTGCTGGCCGGTGTTCTGCAGCTGCACCGTGAACGGCACAGTTTCGCCGAGTCCTGCCTCCAACAATTCCGCCGTCTGCTTGAGCGCCAGAGCGCCGAGTCCGGCGGCGTCCGTAATCGTCACCGGCTCCGCGCTGGTGGACACCGGGTCGCCGTTGCTTGACGACGTGGAGACGCCGTTCCGCACCACCAGCGTATCTTTCACATTAGATGAGACACGTAGCGTTAACTCTATGTGTTTAATAGCATTTGGAGCCACATCTCCCAGGGTCCATCGCAATACCCGACTTGCCGCGGTGGGCGCCGGAAGTGCGGAGACATAGTCAAGTCCGGTAGGCAATGAGTCGACGACGACGACGCCGAGGTTGGTGATACTGGGCGAGGTATTCGCGTACGTGATGCGATACTTTACGAGCTCGCCAGCTCGTGCGACGAGTGCGCCGACAACCGTGACTTGCAGTGACGACTCAGGGCGAAGTACGACGGTCTGGACGGTATTCGAGGCAACCGAGTCGACGCCCGTGCTGGTGACGACCGTCGCGTACGCTGAGCTCGTCACCACGCGCTGTGCTGATGCGGCGACCGGGGCGCACACAAGTGCAGCGAGCGTAAGCCCGCGCGGAATCGTTCGGCCGCGACCGATCCGCGGACTATCGTTCAACGCGCACCTGGAACGTCACCGTGCCACGGTCCCCGCCCGCGATCGCCGGCAGCGATACCGCGATATGATTCTTGATCGCGTCAAAAACGCCGGCATCATCGCCACCGGCATCGGTGAGCGGTTGCCCGTTTAGACGCAGCGTCCCAGGCACGTACGTGGTACCTAGCGGAATAGCGTCAAACAGCCGAAAGTTTGACCCGCTGCCCTGCCCGCTGGCCGAGTAGACCACCGAGTATGTGAGCATCTCGCCAACGGTGGCGGTGGCGCGGTCGACGGTTTTTGCGAGCGCCACCACGACGCCAGCGTTCCGCACCTGCAACTGGTCCAGCACGGTATCGTTGACACGCGAGTCGAACACACTCGCGCCGGTGAGCTGGATGGAGTCGGTCTTGCCGCGAACGACCGCCTGCGCTGGCACGTCGGCGGCGACCAGCAACGAGGCGGATGCTCCTGCGGCAAGTGCGACTGGCTGCACTGCCAGCTGGTCCGACGGATCGACTAAGCCGTTGGCGTTTGCATCGATGTAGACGCGCACAGGCCAGCCAGCCGTCGAGCGGGCTGACATCACGAAGTTGTCCGATCCGTTGCCGATGTTTTTGATCGTGTGCGCGAACGTGACGGTAGAGCCGGGGTCACCGACGGACGCGCGCGATGGATCGACGTCAACACCGGCCACCTGCGCGACAATCACGGTGTGCGGTACCGGGTCGGCGGTAATGACAAACGTGAGGCCGGTCGCCGTTTCGTAGCTGACGCGGGCGATACTGGTAATCCTCGTCCCCGCCGCCGTGGGTTGCGCTTTACTTTCGGTGGCGGACAGGGCGAGGACCAGCGCGGCGAAGCCCCATCCACGCACAAACGACGGATAAGGCTTCGGTCGCCCCCAAGCTGCGGGACTCACGGACGGGAACATTTCGGGGAATGCTCAGCGATCAGTTCACCCGCGCCCGTATCCAAACGAACCGGCTGCCGGCGGCAGCGAGCGTCCCAGTGAGCGTGGCGGTCACATTGTTGCCAGAGTTTCCAGTTGTCCACCCGGCGGCGTCTGGGGTGACGGACGAGAAGGTCAATTGTGACGGCAGCGCATCGGTGATCTGCACGCTGGCCGCGGCGCCTGCACCACCGTTGGTCACCGTAATCTTGTACCTCAGGTATTCACCCGGCACCACAAGCCCGGCGCCAATGAGCGTTGTTTGATCATCGCGATAGGCAACTTTTGTGATCGCCAATACAGGCTTGATCACAGTTATGTCGGCTTTTCCGTTATCCGATACACCGCCGTTCGCCACCGAAGTACCTGTGAGTACCAGCGTATCCTTGGTACCAGCCGCAACGTTCAACACGGAATACACGACGGCGATGTTTTGTGATGCGCCGGACGACAGTGCGATGGACGTGGTCGTACCCGCGACCCCGTTCACCGACACAATGCTGATCGCCGTACCCGGACGAGATGCGACAAGATTGACGTTGTCCGGACCAGTGCCGCTGTTCTGCACCACGAACGTAAAGCTGTACGTGCTCGCGTTACTCGGCAGTTGCTGCAGGTTTTGCCCGAGGTCTGGAGTGACAATGACGCCAGCCGTTTGTCCCGGGCTGATCGTCGTCGTCGCCGCCTGCGTCTTCGTGGCGTCGCGACGGGAGAAGCCTGTGAGGGTATAGTTGGTCGGTACACCTCCCGTGCCCGACGCCACGTTATAGATGACCTTCACGACGAGTGAGCCGTTCTGGGCCACCGACGTCGTTGACAGCGCGGTGTTGAGTGCCGCCAGCGCTGCCTCAATGCCGGGATGCAGTCGATCGTAAATCGCGTCAATCTCGGGGTTGTTGGCAATGCTCTTGAGAGTGACGTGCGGCACAGTCTTGTAGATGAAGCCGCCCTTGAGGCCTTCATGCGGGTAACGCAAGGCGAAGTAGTCAAAGCTGGCGGTCATCAGCCGCTGTTTGGCAAGGGTGATCGCCACGCGGGAGGTGTCGCAGGTGATCCAGCGCCGCCCCCATTTCTCGGCCACAAAGGCGGTGGTGCCGGAGCCGCAAGTGGGGTCGAGCACAAGGTCACCGGGGTCGGTCGTCATCAGAACACAACGTTCAATGACCTTTGTGGAGGTTTCGACAACATACTGCTTGTCGGACGCAAAACCGGCGATTGTTGTATCATCCCAATTGTCGGTCAGCGGAAAAACCGGGAAGTCTTCGATGAACCTTACATAGTAAAGGTTGCTTCCGGAACTTTGGGCACGCTTCGATTTGA
>JAYSVL010000585.1:0-9741 GCA_043718595.1 Gemmatimonadaceae bacterium | reverse complement strand
TCCCGCGATACGGATTCGTTCATGGCCCCCTCCTGCGTCTACCATGGCGAATCACCGCACATTTGTCACGACTCTTTCCCTAAATTCCCGGAAGACCCTTAAAAACAAAGAGTAGCGATCTTCGCCTTCCGCGCGCCGCTGCTCCCCCCGGACCCATCCAATTCGCGCTTTTTCGCGTAATTCGCGGCCCGCTGTTTGCTGTGCCGTTCGCAGTCCTTCGCGGCAGCCGATTCGTCGTAGTTCGCGGCGTGTTACCCGGTCCTTGACGACGATTTAGCTCAGTACTAAGATATAGTGATATTCTTTCTCCGGAGTTTTACATGTCTATTCGCCCGGTTCGCCGCATCGTCAAAGCCACCCCCACCATGGAGGGTGCGGGCGTCCACCTGCACCGCGGCTTTGGGTTTGGCGACACCAGCGAGACGGACCCGTTCCTGTTGTTCGACGACTTTCGGAACGATGTGCCTTCGCTCTATCGCGCGGGATTTCCCTGGCACCCGCATCGTGGTATCGAGACCATCACCTACGTGCTCGCGGGCCACGTCGAACATGCCGACAGTCTGGGCAATCGCGGCATGCTTGGCGCGGGCGACGTGCAGTGGATGACCGCGGGCAGTGGCATTGTGCACCATGAAATGCCGCAGGGCGACAGCGTTGGTCGCATGCACGGGTTTCAGTTGTGGGCCAATCTGCCATCGTCCCTCAAGATGACTGCCCCGCGCTATCAGGACGTGGCCTCGAAGCACATCGCCGAGATCGTCGAAGACGACGGGACGGTGGTGCGCGTGATTTGCGGCGAGTTTTGGGGGAAGCGTGGCCCGGTGGACGGCATCGCCGCCGATCCGAGCTATCTCGATGTGTCGGTGCCCGCCGGTGTGCGCAAGTCGTTGCCGGTCGACACACATCGCAATACGTTCGCCTACGTGTTTGAAGGCGACGGTTCGTTTCGCGCCGCGTCGGATCCGATGGGCGTCCTCACGGAGCGCACGGCCGGTAACGATGACGAGCTCGTGCGCGAGCGTACGGGGAATCGTTCGCTGGTTTTCTTCGACAGTGGTGACGAAGTCGTGGTGCGCGCTGGTGAGCATGGCATTCGATTTCTCCTGGTGTCTGGTACGCCGATCAAAGAACCGGTGGCGTGGCATGGGCCCATCGTCATGAACACTCGCTCGGAACTTGAAGTCGCGTTGCGCGATTTACGTGAGGGCACCTTCATCAGGTAACAGCGAGCGATTGACCGACCTCCTCGCGACGTATCAATCGCAAGACCGTGGGCAAGAAGTTGCTGACTGATGCGGGGTACCCCGGACAGTCCAAGTCGATGAAACAGGTACAGGCGTCCAGTGGATTGCGCGAACGACGCGCGATGACCGCGGACTTGGTGTCGGACGCGAACCTGGCGCGATTGCGCGCGGCGGCACCTGCCGCGTTGCAAGTCACGGTGGCCGGTGTCGAGGTGTGGCTGCTGGCCCGGCCTGCCATGTTTATCCCGTCGCGCGACGCGGTACTTGTTGCAGACATGCATTGGGGCAAGGCGTCCGCGTTTCGTGCCGCGAGCATCCCGGTGCCGAACGGCACCACGGCGAGTGATCTGGCGCGTTTGTCGGAGGTGTTGCGACTGACAAACGCGTAGCAACTCATAGAACTCGGCGATCTGATTCACGCGCGCAGTGGGCGACATGCGTCGGTGATGGGGGAGATTGCCGCGTGGCGCGAGGAACACGCGAGTGTGCGCATGCGTCTGGTGCGCGGTAACCATGACGTGCACGCGGGCCGGCGGAGCTCAACATTGAATGTGTCGACGCGCCACACGTGCTCGGCCCGTTTGCCTGCGTACATCATCCGGAAGCGCAAAACGCTGGTTTCGCGCTCGCCGGCCACGTGCATCCGCAGGTGAGGCTCACGGGGAGTGCGCGTCAGGGGATGCGTCTTCCCTGTTTCGTTTTCGGTGCAAGCGTAGGGATACTGCCCGCGTTTTCGAGTTTCACCGGGCATGGTATGTACGAGCGAGCCGCGGGTGACCGTCTGTTCGCTATCGCCGACGACACCGTGTTATCGGTGTGACGGGGCTTGGCGCCTGCGTGCATCATGCAAGCGCCAGTCTGGCACGTGCGCAGTCATCACCGCCTTAAACACGCGCCCGTGGTTCCGGAAGCGCAGATGCAGCAGTTCATGCGCGATCACAAAGTCCTGGAATGCCGCTTCCTGAACGGCCAGATCGGCGGCGAGCGTGACAACACCTCCCGTCGAGCATGACCCCCACTTCGTCGTCATCCGCTGCACTCGCACCACCTTGGGTTGTGCCTTGAGGCGTTCGGTCCAGCGCGCTACCCGTTGCAGCAAGAGCGCTCGCCGTCGGTCACGCGTTATCATCGTCCCTGCCATCGAGCACCGTTTTGAGGGCGAGGTCTACCACCCGCGCTCGATCGTCTGCTTGCAGGATGAGCAATGGGCGATAAAGCGCCGCGCGGAGCTTTCTCCGTTCGTCAGGGTTGACGCGTGCGTTGGCGAATCGCAGTAGCTGCGTCTCTACCTCGCGCGCGAATTCCGTTGGGGAAGCTCCCGCGGCTACAAATGCACGATCGGCCCTGAACGTTGAGAACACCGCAAACGCGAGCGCTGACAGGCCGCTCTGTTTGGCTGCCCGCAGAATGCTCTCCTTCTCGGCGACGAGCGCGGCCAGCAAGTCCATAGCAACGAGACCCGTCACCGTGCGGTTCTCCATGTCCTCCAAAATGCGGTCTGCCCTGATCTTGATCGATTGCAGCAGAGCCGCCGCGTCCGCATTGCCGTCAATCTCCTTGGTAAGTCCACGGACAAGATTGTAGACCTTCCCCTCGTCCGAGCCACTATCTCGGCGCAGGCTTTCCAGTGCGTTCACATCGAAGGTGACACTCTTGGTGAAATCGCCCAGCCCATGCTGTGTGGCGTTCTCCTGCACGAGTCGGCGGGTTTTGTTAGCGAGATCGGCGACATAGGTGCCGCGCTTTGCGTAGGCGTTCCGCACCGCGGCATACAGTTGCGCCAGTCGGTCGAATGTGCGGATATGATCGCGCAGCTCAGGTGACGGCGACACAATCTCCCACAGTGACTCGACTTCCTTGTACGCGTCGAAGAAGACCTTACGGCTTTCCGGGTCGAGAAAGCGGCCGAACACCATCCGCTCCAGCTGTTCGTCCGGCGCATCGGTAGCATCGACCTGTAAGTATTCGCGGCGCGCGGCGCCGAGCTTGCGCAATAGATCCTTGAGCAATTCGTCGAGGTCTTCGATCACGCCGCTCACGTCGGCGCTGTCAAAGTGCAGCGCCTTTTTCAGTTCGCGTAAGACGCCAACAAAATCCACCACCAGGCCAATCTTTTTCTGCACCCCTGCCGCATCGACAAACGGGCGGTTCACGCGCGCGATCGCCTGCAGCAGCACATGGTCCCGCATGGGTTTGTCGAGATACATGCAGTACAACACGGGCGCGTCGTAGCCGGTGAGGAGCTTGTCGGTGACAATAAGAATCTTCGGATCATTGCCCGGTTTCTTGAACAGAAGGCGCACGTCTTGCTCCCGTTCGTCCGACAACTGAAGCTGCGCCACCAGGGGTCGGTCTACGATATCTGCAGCATTCTCCGAATACACGGCTTCCGACCATGAGGGCGGAAGACGCTTGTCAAGCGCACGTTTGTACTTCGCACACGCCTCCCGGTTCACGCCCACGAGAAACGCCTTGTACCCCAACGGGTCGACGTTCTCGCGAAAGTGCCGGGCCACGTAGTCGGCAACACGTTCGATACGGTCGTCTGCGGTGAGAAATGTCCGCAGGCCGACCGCTTTCTCAAGCACACGATTGAGCTCGTCGATATCGGTGACGCCTTCCGCCGCGGCCAGTGTAAAAAACTCCTTGTCCAACTGCTCTGCGGGCACCGTCATCTCGCTCGGCGCCATCATATGCTTGATGGGGAGCGTTGTCTCATCTTCGATGGACTCGCGGATGGAATACTTGTCGAGATACCCTTGCGCATCTTCGGTGCCAAAGATCTTGAAGGTACCCTCGCCTTGTGCGGTCTTGTCGATTGGCGTGCCGGTAAACCCAATGATGGTGGCGTTGGGGACAGCCGCCATCAGATAAGTGCCGAGGTCTTTGGCGACGGACCGGTGCGCTTCATCAACGAACACGTAGATGTTGTCGCGCGCGTTGGCATTTTTTGAGGCTCCCTCAAACTTGTGGATCATTGAAATCACGAGACCACGTTTGTCGCTAGTCAGGTGTTCCTGGATATCGGCTCTCGAGTTGGCGCGCCACACCGTAATGTCCTGTTGCTGCATTTCGCCGAGCAGACGCTCCACCCATCCCTTGAGTTGTCCTTCAAGTTCTGTGCGGTCTACCACGAGCAAGACGGTGGCATTCCGGAAACGTTCGGGATTCTCGAGAATCAGGCGCGCCGCCGTTAACAACGTGAACGTTTTACCTGACCCTTGGGTGTGCCAGACCAGTCCGCGACGCTTCGCAGCATCGGCACAACGTTCAATAATTTTGTCGACGGCGGTTCGCTGGTGCTGTCGCATGACGGACTTGCGCGTCTCGCCGTCTTCCACATAGAACAGAATCCAGTGTTGCAGCGTGCGCAGAAAGTCTGTCGGTTCAAAGAACGACTGTACCGCGAAGCGATAAGTCTCCTCCGGCTGCTGCTTCCAGCGCGCCATGAAGCGTCGATTGGCGTTCCAGGTGACGCCGTACCAGTAGTCGAGCAAATGCGTGACGTTGAACAGCTGCGGTGTACCGATCAGTTCAGGCGTTTCTTTGGCGTACCGTTGGAGTTGTTTCACCCCGCGTTCAATGGCGCCGCCATCCGTGGGGTTTTTGTGTTCCACGATGCACACGGGCACGCCGTTGATGACAAACATCACATCGGCCCGATTGCCCTTGCGCGCGGCGGGCTTGAGCTTCCATTCCCATGTCACGTGGAACGCGTTGTTGCCCGGCGTGGTAAAGTCGACAAGTTGCACATGGCGGTGGCGTTTTTCGGCTTCGTCGTACCATTGCCGAGTGCCGCGCAGCCAGGCGAGCATTTCGCGATTGCCGTCGATGGTGGGCGGCAGCGCTTCCAGTTTCTCGACAATCTGGCGGATCGTGTCCGGCGTGAGCCACGCGTTCAACTCCGCGAGCGCGCGCGACAGTTCGTCGCGGAACAGCATGTTGGCGTCACCTCCACGCTTGCCGCGGGCGATTTCAGGCGTGAGCGCCGTCCAGCCAATGTCCACGGCGTGCTGCACCATGGGGAACTGGACGGAGCGTGCCTCCGAGATGG
Source organism: Gemmatimonadaceae bacterium (assembly GCA_043718595.1). Taxonomy (GTDB): domain Bacteria; phylum Gemmatimonadota; class Gemmatimonadetes; order Gemmatimonadales; family Gemmatimonadaceae; genus Gemmatimonas. Next base: position 4,443 of record JAYSVL010000585.1, on the reverse strand, counting down.
CGATTTCAGGCATCGGACCGTTGACTTATGGGTCGGAGAAGCCGATAATTGAAGTGTCGGGTGCCCCTGGTGGGCTCGATATGGCTCGCCCAGCCTGACATCAAAGGCCTCCCGTCTGGAGGCCTTTGTCATTCTCCCGAGGCCATTTTGCGCGCGCAAGCGCCGCGAGCGGAGAAAGTTCCGGCCACACCTTCAGGCCATCGAGCATCACTCCCGACTGTCGCCGGTAGTTGTGCGGCAGAAGCATCTGGAAGTAAGGATAGTCCAGGTCTTCTGTTCGAAACGCCCGGTAGACGTTGTACGCGAGTAGGTCGGCAAGCTGCACACCTGTCGAAAGCTCGCTCACCGAAAAGAAGGGATACTCGACGATCTGTGGAAACGAGAGGTTCTGGTTGCCAGCGCGCTGAAAAAACGCGTGTTTCATCGCCACGGCGCGATTCAACTGCTTGCTTGTGTCATCCATCACGATTAGCGCCTGATGCTTTGGATGATATTCAGCCATGTAGTTCTGAATCCGCTCCAGTAAGAATTCGTAAGCTTTCTTGTGAAGCGTTTCGTGCGTCACGAAGTCGTAGAGATGACGTTTGTCGATAACGGCAGAAACACAACCATCTTTCGTGGGCCGAGCTGGTTGAAGTATGCGGCAACAAGGCTCTCGCGCTGCGCGTCCGTGAGCGCGTGCAAGAATCGGCTCTTCTCGGTCCTTTCCTTTGCGTTGCGAATCCAATTCGATTTGACTTCGCAGTCGGCCAAGTCGAACGCGTCGTGACCCTCGCGGCGCAGACCGCCGATCAGTTCTAGTTTAACGTTGGTGATGTGACGCTCAAACGGACGCCACTGACGCTCGTACATGCCGACTGCCAGCAAGACGTAGAGGTGATCTTTCGGTTTTTCCGGTGTCCCGAGTGATGGGTCCCGCGAGCCGGATTCGTCGATGTAGAAGAAGTACATTTCGCTACGCCGACTGTGTGGGATGTGCGGTATCGCCCAGTGCGGAGAGGTCGAGGTCAGCGACGCGGATTTCGCCGATCATGAGTTTGTGGAGGAGCGACTTGAAGAGATCGTCGAGGACCGCGCGCTTGCGACGGTGCAGGTCGATTTTCTGGTCGATAGCATCAAGCACGGCGACGATCTCATTCTGTTCGGTCAGCGTCGGCGGAAGTGGAACTGGAAGCGTCCGCAGGAAAGCACACGTGAGGGCGCCCTTGGTGCTCCCGCCTCCAGATCCGACTTGGCGGAAGTATTCATATTGTGTCTCCAGATATCCCCGAATGAACGATGGATCTGCGCGACTCAAGTCAGTTGCGACGTAGGCGATATGTTGGTTGATCGTCGCTTGCACGCGAAGCACAGCGCAGTGTCCCAGCGTCTTACCTTGTCCCGTAATCGCGATGAGAATTGCCCCAGGCCCGACCTTTGGCAGATGACATTCACTAAGCGCCAAGTCTGTCACGAATTGATCGGCCGACACGATTTCACGATCGTAGACCTTGGCGCTCGTCAGCCATGGATAGGTGCCGTTGGTCCAATACTCCACAGTCGACTTCTTAGGTGTCGATCCGTTCCCAACGCGACCGATTGATCCGAGCGGAACGGCATCCCAGCTCGCAAGCACGGGACCGATCTCGGTGTCTGTCTGCGCTTCACCTCGCAGCCCACGCGTGAACAGCGCCGACATCGTGGCTTGTTTGAGTTGACTCGCGCGCGTGAGCTCACCTTCAGCGAGATCGGCCCCCTGCATCACTAACTCAAGCGCTTTAGCGATATGGCGCGACTCCTCGCTGCGCTCAGGGACGGGGATCAGCAGGCTCTGGATGTCATCGAGATTGAGCGTCATCGTTCCATGCGCCGAAGGAACGATCCGCGACAACAATTGATCGCGCGCGTGATAAATCGCCGCACGAATGTACGCACCGGAAATGTCACCCTTTGGCACGAGTGCTTTGATGTCTTGATTGAACGCCATCGGGCAAAGCGCCACCGCAACTGGAAGGTCCTTTGCGAGCCCCATACCGCGCACGAGAATCAACACGGCACCCGCTGGCGCGAGACGGCTTCCTTCGGCGAGTCCTTCGTCCGAGATGTGGTCGATCACATCAGACAACCGCGGCTTCTTGAGGTCCTTGCCGGACACCCACGGAATGTTGCCTCTCCAGAATGACGCGTTCGACTTGGCGGGCGTGCCCCCGCTTAGAATCGTGCACAGTTCACCGATCGGCCTGCGCGACCAACCATCGGGAATTTGCTCAGGCAGCGAATTCCCATCAGGGCGCATCGGCAACCCCGGCCAGCAGCGTTGCGATGGTGTTCGTGAGCGCTGCCGACTCGCGTTCCAATCGAACGAGCTCACGTAGCAGCACCGACACCGACTCAACGTTCGTCGTGTCGGTCTGCCCTGCCCACCGACTAGGACTGAGATTGTAATCCGTCTCTTCCGCCTGTTGCCGAGTGATCACCGCGACCTCTCCCTCAACCGCTTCGCCCTTCAAATACGCCGCCGCCAACGGACGAATCACGTCGTCCGGCATGAAGTTCTTCGGCCGTCCCTTCTGCACACGCCGAGTCGCATTCACCAACACAATCTTGTCTTTCCGCGCCGCCGGTTTCCGTTTGTTCAGCACAACAATCACACCAGCCGCCGTCGTGTTATAGAACAAGTTCTCCGGCAGCAGGATCACCCCGTCAATCAGATCACGATCGACAAACCATTTGCGGATGTTCCGCTCCTTGTCTTCGTTCTTGGATCCCGATCCACGCGTCACCGCACCCGTATCCAACACCACCGCCGCGCGCCCGCGATCATTGAGACACGCCATGGTGTGTTGCAACCACGCCCAGTCACCTTTGCCACTGGTGATCCCGCCCTGCGTCCGAAAACGGTCGAACGGATCATTGGCGAACAGGTCCGGATTGAACGGCTGGTTCCACATGGGGTTGGCCACCACAATGTCATACGTGCGAATCTTGCTATCGGCCGTCTTGAACTTGGGATTGATCATCGTGTCGCCGCGCGCCATCTCGACGGTCATGTCGTGAATGATCGCGTTCATCTGCGCCACCGCATAACTCTCGGCCGTCAACTCTTGCCCGTACAACTTGAGCGGCACCTTGCTTGTGGGGTCAAGTTCGCGGGCCACGAGCTGCAACTTCACCAGCAACCCCGCCGAGCCGCACGCATAGTCGTGGCATTCATCGCCGGGCTTGGGGCGAAGGATGTGCGCCATCAGGAAGCCCACTTCGGTTGGCGTGAAGAATTCGCCCGCACTCTGCCCTGACCCTTCGGCAAACTTGCGCAGCAGGTACTCGTACGCGCGGCCGAGAAAGTCGGGCTGTACGTCGGCCAGGCCCAGTCGGTAGCGCGAGTCAGAGAATGTTTCGACCACGGCGCGCAGCTTCGCCGGATTGATATCGCGTTCACCGTTGCGTTCGGCGGCAAAGTCCACCACGTCAATCACGCTCGACAGCGACGGGTTGTATCGCACCACGGCGCGTACGGCGCGGGTGAGATGTTCGCCGATGTCCTTGGGGCGCGTGGTGTGACCTTGTACGTCGTCTGGCCAAGCGTAGGCGTCGCGCCCACTGATAATCGCCCACCGTGCCACCGGAGGCAGATAGAATCGCAGCAGTTCGTGATCGCCTTCCACGATCTCAAGGGCCGTGTTCCGGTCGCCGTATTCTTCGGCCAGACGGTCGATCTCGTCGTCGAATACGTCGGAGAGCCGCTTGAGGAAGAGCAGCGGCAGCAGGTAGTCCTTGAACTTGGCCGCGTCCTTTTCGCCGCGGATGGAGCACGCAGCGTCCCAGAGCATCTGCTCCATGGACTTGGTGGACGGGACAGCCGAGCGGGAGCTGGCGGTTCGACGGCGGGTGACTTTCGCGGCTGCTGCGTCCCCGTCGGTGGCGAAGGCATGCGGGTCGACTCCGGCCTCGGCGGCAAGTGCGTGGATAGTGGTCATGGCCGCCTTTTGTGGCGCTCTTGTGCCGCCCTCCCACCGGTTCACGGTCGCGAAGGAGACGCCGAGTCGTGCGGCGAGCTGTTCTTGGGTAAGGTCAAGACCACCGCGGATCGTGCGCAGAAGAGCCTGAGTGTTGACTTTTAACGTCATAAGTGCTATATATGCTATATATCATATTCACGCAAGCTCATACTCGAATTTGTTCGTCCTTTGCAAAACTCCTAAGAAACAGCGGAAAACTGTCCTATCGTGATGACCGATTCGCCTGTTTCTCGGGTGATGTATCGCGACTACAGCGCGTACATGCGCTGAGAAGCTCACATGGAACAACCGGAGTTGACGAATAGTAACATAATGCTACCTTCCCGGATCGACAGATGACTGGCCGGGTTCCGTCGTTTGACTTGGAGCGGTTCAAAGCACTGGTCGCTGCGTCACGATGTCTCATCCGGGAGTCGGCGCAACACGGAGCGGGTCAACTGGGCCT
>JAYSVL010000584.1:0-3213 GCA_043718595.1 Gemmatimonadaceae bacterium | reverse complement strand
CGTGGACTGCACATAGAAGTACAAGTCGCCCGTGCTCGGGTCCTGTCGCCACGGCCGATAATACACCGGCGGGACGGAGTCCTTCACTTCGCTGTACTTCACATTGCGGACGACGCCAATGATCTGGACGTTGAGCGAATCGCCTTCGCCCTCGCCGACGAACTTGCCAACGGCGTCACGCCCGAGTTTGAACTTGCGCACAAACTCTTCATTGACGATCGCCATACGTTGTGCGCCGTACTGATCTGCCGGTGTAAATTCGCGCCCGAGCAGAACAGGCACGTTGAACGTCTTAAAGTAGTCCGCGCCGATTTGATTAGATGCCGAATTGCAGTCGACATCAGGGCCGCAGTCGTAGCCCTGCACTTTGAGCGAGTTGTTATTGTTGTTGCCGGCGAGCAGCGGCACCGATCCTTCGGTGACGGACACCACACCGGGCAACGCCTTGAGCTCTTGTGTCACGCGGTTAAACAACACCAGGCTTTGCGCACTGTCATACCCGACTCGCCTTGGCACGATGCTAAACGTCGCGATGTTGTCGGTGCGCAACCCGAGGTCGAGCTTGCTGACATTGACCAGACTCTTGAGAAAGAGCGCCGACATGATGAGCAGTCCCATCGACAATGCGATCTGTGCCGTCACCAGGCCAGTGCGAAAACGTGCAGCGGCACGACCACCGGCGATTTGCCCCGCGCCAGCACGAATGGTGCCCATCAAGTCGCTGCGAGTGCTGTGCAGTGCCGGAAAGAGTCCAAAGAGCACACCGGTGACAAGACTGAGTGCGGCGGCGAACACAATCACTGCGCGGCCAATGGAGAACTCCATCGTTTCGGCGGCTTGCGGTGGTAACAGTGCGCTCATCGCGCTGAGCGTCCACTGCGCGACGAGCAACGAGGCAACACCGCCGAGCATGGCCAGCAACACACTCTCGGTGAGTAGTTGTGTGATGAGATGACGTCGCGTGGCGCCGAGCGCCAACCGCACTCCCATCTCGGTGGCGCGTCCGGCACCGCGGGCGAGCAACAGGTTGGCGATGTTGGCGCAGGCGATGAGCAACACCACGCCGGTGACGGAGAAGAGCAGGATGAGTGGCGTCTTTGCTTCGCGGATCACGTTGCTCTGGCCGCGCGGCCCGGCCTCGAGCAGGAGTTGCTTCTTCTTGAAGCTCTCCATCGTCTTGTCGCTCAGGCCCTGTTGCAGCGGCGCTTCGATGTCAGTGATGATCGGTTGATAGACCGCGTTCATGCGCGTGCGCGCGGTTTCGATCGAGACACCGGGTTCCAGTCGACCGAAGAGATAAATCCAGTAGTTGCGGCGATCTTCCCAACGCGTGAATCGTTGCAGTTCGCCGCGCATGGAGATGGGCACGTAGACGAGGGGACGCGAGCCAACGGTCGTGCCGTCGAACTTCTCTGGCGCAACGCCGATCACATTGAACGATTTTCCGTTGATGATGATTGGTTTGCCGATGACGCTCGGATCTTTACCGAACTTGTCGTCCCAGAAGCGATAACTGAGGACGGCGACGAAGTTTGCGCCAATGACCTTGTCGTCGTCGAGTGTGAGCAGTCGTCCGACTGCCGCGTTGATGCCGAGTACTGGAAAGTACGATCCACTGACCATGACCCCTTCTCCTGTCATGGGCTCGTTACGCACACTGAGCGACATACCGGTGATGCGATGCGCGGCGATTCCGGTGAGTGACGTCTGCGATTTTTCCAGATCGCGGAACATGGCGTAACTGAACACGATGTCGCAGCCACCAGATTGATTGCACGAATTCGAACCGGACATCGGCCCCGGTGCCGACAGATTCACCAGCTCATGTGGCGCACTGACTGGCAACGGTCGCCGCAGCAACTGGTCGAACATGGAGAAGATAGCGGCGTTGGCGCCGATGCCGAGTGCGAGGGACAAGACGGCGATCGTGGTGACGAACGGCGTCTTGAACAACATGCGGGCAGCGAGCGTGATGTTTCGCATCAGGGGCACGGTAGGGGGCAAACCGGACACACTCACGTTGGACTCAACACAGCAGCGAATGGTTTGTACTGGGAGGGCTCGTGACCTTTGGCACGACTGCGGGGTTTGTAGTACGGAGACTTCAACTCAGGAGGACCGATGTGTCGTGCTTCGTTGCACAACCGCGCACAACCAATGGCGCGTGCGTTTATGGTGGCGTTACTGATCCTCATCGGCGGGTGCGGCAATGATCCGCTGAGCCCAGAACAGCAAGCGATGGATGCTGCACTGAGTACGTGGACCCGCACACGTCCCGCATCCAATAGTTATGTGATGGAGCAGCAGGTAGCCTGCTTTTGCCCGTACGGAGGCACGACGTTCGAAGTTACAGTGGAAGGTGGCACGATCACCAAAGCGCGCTCCGTGGGGACCGGTGCGCTTGTTGAGCCTTCGCTGTCGGCATTTCGTACGGTTGATCAGCTCTTCAGTGAAGCGCGCGCGTCGTTGAAAGCGGGAACGCTGCTCGCCATCTCGTTCGATTCAGCAATTGGATTTCCGACGGTCGTCTCCATTGATCCGATAAGAAACGCCGTCGACGACGAAGTCAGTTATCAGACAAAGAAAGTCACACTGCGATAACGAACAGCGGCGCATACGAGGTGCGCATGCGCCGCTGCAGTGACACGACCTGCGTGCTTATTTCTTGACTTCCAGGTCTTTCGAACCGACGGACGCTCCGTTCATCCACAATTCCACTTTGTACTTGCCAACGGGCCAGCCCTTTGGCTTGCTGATGTGAAATTCTGTGACGGCGGACGGGTTGGTCGTGTCCGTGCGGGCAACCATCTGCATGGTGGAATCGACCAGCTGACCGGTCTGATACGTCCACTTGGCGATCATGCTGGTCGTCGGCGTGCTGTTCTCGGAGACGACCGACAGATACATCGTGTCTCTCGGCGCGAATGTGCTTGTCGCTTCGGCCACACGCTTGTTGGCGCCGAGGTGCTTACCCGTTTCAATCGTCGAGACGATGGCGGCCGGTGGTGCGACTGGTGCGGCAGCGACGGGCGGTGGTGGCGGGGCTTCTTCCTTTTTGGAGCAAGCGGAGAGTGTTAACAGCGCGATGGCCATCAGGCCAACGCGTGCGGGGCGGATCCTGATCATGGCTGGCGCCCTCACAGTTGGGGAAGTTTGAGCACCCATCCGATCTGGACGAGGTCGGGATTCTTGACGATGTCGCGGTTGGCTTCG
>JAYSVL010000583.1:0-3217 GCA_043718595.1 Gemmatimonadaceae bacterium | reverse complement strand
CCGTAGGGACTATGGCACCTTCCCCCTCGCAGTTTCACGTTGACCTTCTCAAACGGAGCCTTTGATGCCTGAACCGGTCGCACGCACGATCCTCATTTCCTCATTCCCAACACCAGCCGGCGCGTCGAACGGGCTGGAACTGCTCAAAGGTTCGGCCGTGCGCTTGGGAAACACGGCGACTGTCACGCGCGACGCGAGTGGACAGGTGGACTTCAAGGAGTCCGCCGACTGGGGGGTGGGAAAGAGTGCGCTCGTCGGTGCGATTGCGGGCCTGTTGTTGCCCGGAGTTGGCACAATCACGATGGCGATCGGCGGTGCGCTTGCGGCGTACTTCGTTGACCTCGGTTTTCCCGACAGTTTGCTGACACAGATGGGTGAAGGGCTCGCGCCCAACTCGTCGATGCTTGTCGCACTGGTTGAAGACGACAGCGTGGCGCGGGCGACCGAGATTATCACGCAAGCGAACGGCAGCGTTGTGGGCACGAGTCACGAAACGGATCTTGCTGCAGCCATTGCCAACATTCGGCGCGCCTAGTCGAGCGCGCTGTCCGGCCATCGGGCCACGTTGCGCCACCGCGCGTGGCCCGCGCGTTTACGGGTTGTCGACGACGGCCTCTGCCTCAATCTCCACCAGATATTCCTCGCCAATCAATGCAGCGCCAACGAGCGTGTTGGCGGGCTGAATATTTGCGAATCGCACACCATGCGCACGCGCAACCGCTTCCCAGTGCGCAACGTTTGACACGAAGACACGCGTACGCACCACGTCCTCAAGTCGCCCGCCAAGCGATTCAATCGCACCGGCAAGTTTGTCGATCACAAAGTGTGTTTGTGCAGCCGGGTCACGCCCACCAATCACGCGATCGCCGTGGGTTGCGGTGGTGCCGGACACCAGAATGCGATTTCCAACGCGCACCGCTCGCGAATAGCCAGCGAATGTTTCCCACACAGTGCCGGACAGCGCTCGACGTCTGCCGCCTGCATCTTCACGCACCGGATACGGCGCCGGGAATGCAGCGAAGTGATGACTGAGATCGCCGCTCGCCGTGAGGAACGGTGGCACGCGATACTCGTCGCCACAATCGCCAGGAATTGGCGTGAGTGTTGCCATCACGTATGCGAGCGCGTCGCGCGCGGCGTCGTCAAGTTGCAACGCGTTGATGCGCACGTTGTCAGCAATGTGTTCACTGCGCCCAAGCCGGGCGCCAACAATGACACCGGCCACGGCTGGCGCGTCGAGGATGGCCCGCGTCGCCACGTTGGCGATGGAGCAGTCATGTCGCGACGCGATGTCGGCGAGCACACGCAACACTCGTTGCAATGCGTCCCATCCGCCAGCAACACGAATGAACCGACCGTACTTCATTTGTGACCACGTGGCGACCGTATCCCAAGCGGGTTCCGGTTGTCCGCGCCACCGCTCCGACAGAAATCCGCCGGCCAACGTACCGAACGCCAGCAACGCGATGCCGCGTGATGCGCAGTACTCCGTCATATCGCCGGCTGCACGCTGATCGAGCAGTGAATAACACACCTGATTGCTGACAATCGGAATGCCACTCTCGACGACGATGCGCAGATGTGCCGTGTCCGTGTTGGTGAGACCGAGGTGCCGGATCAATCCCTGCTGACGCAGTTCGTCGAGGTAGAACAGGGCGTCGAGCCAGCCCGGATGCGAGTAGGCCCACGCATGAAATTGCAGTAGATCAATGCACTGCACGCACATCCGCGTACGCGCACGGTCGACGGCTGCGCGAACCTGCTCGCGCGTGATCGGCCCCGGCTCAGGCACCCACTTGGTTAGCAGTTCAACACGCGATGCGTTTGGCCGCGAGCCAAAGTGTCCGACAATGTCCTCGGCGGACCCGTAATGATCGGCCATGTCGAACGTCGTGAAGCCGGCATCGACATACGGCTGTAGTGCGGCACTCGCGTCGTCGATCGGGAGGGCGCGCCCGTGCCGCTCCAGATCCGCAACTTGCCAGAGACCGGTGAGTACGCGCGCGATGGACAGATCCGGTGCGAGCGCGTAACGTGCGACCGCGTCGCTCATGCGCCGATTGTCCGCTGCATTGCGATCGTCCGTTGCACGACAGTGCTCCGTTGCATCATGGCTGCTATTCTGGCGGCAGAGTAGAGAAGCGATCCGCGAACGATACGCCCGAGCGACGGAGTGCGGCGCTCTCGCGCGCATAGATCAGCGAGCCGACGGCCATCACGACAAACCACACGGGCGTTGATCGGAAGTACCAAGCGGTCGCCGGTGCTGTGAGATCTTTCCAGACATGCACCGAGAGAAGGAGCAGGAGACACACGACGCCGGTCGCCGCGATCAAGTTGCGAAGGACATGTGACCGCACGACGCCAAGATTGGCAGCCAGCGCAGGATTGGTGATGGGCAACGCGAGGACGGACGCGCACATGCAGAGAAAGTTGACGAGCATCGAAATGACGAGCAGGTCGACGCCCAGAAAAAAATCGCCGGCGAAATGACTGCCGAGGATGCCGAGTGTCGCGACAACACCACTTACGATGATGGCTGCGGTTGGTGTGTGGCGCGTTGGATGGACGGCGCCGAGGCGCGCCGGAAAGATGCCGTCCGCCGACCACGCGTACATGAGACGGGACACCGAGAGAATCATCGCGGGCAAATCGTTTGTGAGGGCGACAGCCGCGCCGCCGACGATGAGCACGGTGATCGACGGCTTGAGCAGCAGCCCAAGCAGCGCCGGCGCCGTGAGGTCGTGCGTCATGGCCTCTGACGCGATGTACCACCACGGCACGGTGTGATACACGGCGCCCGCGAAGGCAAAATAGAATGCGGCGGTGACGACAACTGCGAGACCGATCGCGCGGGGGAGGTCGCGAGCGGGATGTCGCGCTTCACCACCTGCTTGCGCGATAGCGTCGAAGCCGATGAAGCTGGAGAAGAGCACGGCTGATGCGGAGAGAAACGTTCGCCAGTTGAAGGACGACGCTGGTTCGGGGGCAAGCACGCGATGTTCCTTCGCCAGCAACGCGGCGGCGAAATCGTCGTGCGTGAAATGCCAGCCAACGACGATGACAATCGCACCGGCGAGAAACATCAGGACCATGAGAGGAATGAGCGTTGACTCATACGCACCCAGTCCGCGCAGGTTAATGAATACGAAAATCCAGAGAATGACGATGGCGAGCGCGAGTCGCACCGCGCCCTGTTGCAGCAGTGCCGTGGCTG
>JAYSVL010000582.1:0-3225 GCA_043718595.1 Gemmatimonadaceae bacterium | reverse complement strand
GCGCGATTGTCTGGGCCGTCGACGAAACGCGTCGTCGGGCTGTTGCTTGAGGCGTGGCGCTGCTGGCGCAGGTTGAGCGAGGACCGAAGCACCGATCTCATCATCACACGGATCAACGACCCCCGCGACGACGGGCGCGTCGTTGCGAGCCGACTGCGCGGACTCGGCGCTTTTGCGTGGCATGTGAGTGGAGTGAGAGTCATAACGCCGCGCTGATGTGCAGCGCGGCGATGTCCATGACGTTGGTGCCAGTCGGTCCTGTGCGGAGCAGCGCACGGGCAGCGTTGAGCGGAAACCACGACCGCCCGGTGAGCAGATCGCGTTCTGGCTGCCGACCTTCACGACGCGCGAGTGCGGGCACCAGCGCGTCAACAATCGCCCCCGCAGCATCCGTTGGCCCATCTCGACCGTCGGTGCCAGCAGCGAGGATCGTGATGCGGCGCGCGGCGCGGTCACCACGTGCTGCCGCCGCTTCCAGCGCTAGTGCCGCAGCCAGTGCGAGCACTTGCATGCGTCCGCCAGACATGGGTTCGTCCGCGCTGGTATTGTCGATTGCTGGTGCATCGACGGCGAGTAGATCGTCGAATGGCGTGATGAACAACTCGTCGGACCGACTGGTATCGATCTGCTGGTCATCGTCCTCGCTGGCGTCGAACGCGTGCTGATACGTGTCGCGTAGATGCACGACGGGTTCGCCGCCGAGCACCACGAGCGCCGATTCGTTCGCGTTGATTGCTGCGGCGATAGCGAGCGCACGCTGCGCCAAGTCATTACCAAGCACGGCAGCCTCACCAAGCATTGCTGCTGCGTCACAATAGACGTGTGTGATTCCCTCGTGAATAGCGGCATTGGAAAGCGCCGCCACCGCGTTGGCGTTTCGCGCCACCACGCGATACGTGACCTTGCGAAACGCCGCATGATCCATCGATGGCACATGCGGCGGCGTTCCGCTGCCCGACACACCCAGAAACACGGACATGTCGCGTTCGAGCGCACCACGCACCTGATGCGCGTCGAGCAATGCGAGAAACGATGCGTCGTCGAGAGGATCAGGCGAGCAGGGACCAGAGCCGATGACGGACGGATCGTCGCCCACCACGTCGGAGATCGCGAACACGGGAATCGCGCTCGCCCCCCGCGCATCGATCGCGACCGCAAGGCGGCCCGCCCCCCAGCGCAGGACGCGTCGGCGGATGGCATTCATTTCGTGAATCGCGAGCCCTGATTCAAGCAGCGTATCGGCGAGGTTTGCGATGTGCGTCTGAGCACGCTCCACGTCACCGACTGACAGAGATAGAGCGCCGACCGGCGCCGCGGCGAGCGACGTGGTGCCACCGGAAATCAGCACGAGCACGACATCACCCGGTTCCACGTCGAGCACAGCGGCTGCGATCGCGTCACCGGCGTCGAGTGACGATGGGCCGGGTACTGGATGATCACCCACATGCACGGAGAATGCGTCTGGAAACGCCGACGTGCCGCCGAAGTCCGCAGTCGAGGGACGATGCGCACAGACGACCACACCAGACGCTGGTTCGCGCCCTGCGGCGCGCAAGGCAGACAAGGCACCGGCGGTCATCGCCGGTGCCGCTTTTCCCATAGCAAAAAGGCGAACCGGTCGCGCCGCTTCGCCTTTGCCTGCCGCGTCTACCAGCCAGTCAGCAACAGCCCCTTGCGTCGTGGCCAGTGGCGCCGCACCCTCCACCGCCGCCCAGTACAGTCGGCTGAGGAGGGTGCGCGCCTCGTTCGGCAACTACTTCATTCCGTTCGCTTGGGCGATGGCCGCACCAAGGTCGGTGTACGCTTCCGCAGCCATCTGTTTAAAAGGCGCGGCAATGTAGGAAATCTTGCCTTTGGGGTCGATAACGTAGAGGAGGCGTCTGTGGGACCCGGCGCCGAGGTTGGCGCCGTACGCCATGCCCACCTTGCGGTCAGTGTCCGAGGCGAATTGAAAGGTAAAGTTGTCGTCCTTGGCCCACGAAATGAGCGCCGTGTCGCTGTCGATGCTCACGCCAACGAGCGTGACCTTTTTGCCACCCATGAACAATGTCTGATACCGGTCACGATAGGCGTGCATCTGCGTGGTGCAGCCGCTTGTGCGCGCCTTGGGGAAAAAGGCCAGCACGACGGTCTCTCCCTTATGTGCCGCCAGGTGGAAGGGCTTGGCAACGCCATCTTTGGTCACTGCGGCGACCGTAAAGTCGGGCGCCATGTCGCCAACGTTGAGCGTCGGCGCGGCCGCCATGGTGGCCTGCGCGCCTGCGGTGTTCAGCGCCGCGAATGAGACAGCGGCAAGGGCCAGTGAACTTGTGTTAAGAAACTTCTTGATCATGGGAGGCTCCGAGTGGGACGCAGAAGAAACGAAGCGTGGCGCAAACCACGCGGTAAGCAAACGGGGAGACGGGTGAGGAACAACGCCGAACGCTTTCTCTGTATGGAACGAGCGAACGTTAACATTTGTTGGCGCAAACACCTAAACTGGGGCCGCGAACGGCGAACTGGGGCCTCCGAACGGCGAACTGCGAACAGCGGGCCGCGAATTACGCGAAAACAGCGCGAATCGTACGAGGCGGAGGCGTGTCACGTAACGAGACCGGAAAGGAAACAACCGATGATTTTTTGGGGTTCATTCCCGGAATGCTGCGGAGGCGTGTGGCGTAACGCGACCGGAAAGGCAATAACCGAAGATTTTTTGGGGGTTCATTCCGGCAATCCTGCAGTCATGTCGGCAACTCCCAACATTTCAAGGCTCGACACTTTGGTTGTTACGGTATTGAGGTAGCCAGAATTTCCGGAACCCGCACCGGAACCCATCTCACTACTCTCGCAGACGGGTGAAGGCTGGCAACTCAACGGACGGAGGCCTCAGCAAGAATTGATTTGGCGGACATCCCGGAACTCTTCATTTACTAAAGCTCTAGGTTTGCCAACACGCGCCGACGCCCGAACCTTCACCAACCTATTCGCGTTGTTTTCGCGTGATTCGCGGCCGCAGTTCGTTGTTCTCGCGCGCTTCGCGGCCGCAGTTCGCTATTCTTGCGTGACTCGCGGCCGCAGTTCGCTGTTCTTGCGTGATTCGCGGCGGCAGTTCGTGGTCTTGGTGTGACTCGCGGCCGCAGTTCGCAGTATTCGCGGCTGCGGTTACGGTCGCGGCGCGTATACGCGGAAGGCGCGAGGTAGGGCGCCCATGCGCACGATGCGCGCGCTGGCGCGATGCAGTTCGCC
>JAYSVL010000581.1:0-9817 GCA_043718595.1 Gemmatimonadaceae bacterium | reverse complement strand
GGAGCCGTCGGCGAGCGGAGGCGTTTCGCGTCAGACGTTTGGTGGTTGGACCGGCGACTGTGCGTCGTCGGCGTCGACCACGTGTTCGTTTGTTGCGGCTGGAGCAAAAACACTTGCCGCAAACTTCTTTGACGAACGCACGTTGACCGTCGCGCTCTCCGGCAATGGTGGAGGACGTGTCGCAAGCCCTTCCGGAATTGACTGCGTGCTCGCGACGGCAGCGACCAGCGGCACGTGCACACAGACTGCGCTCCACGGCACCGTTGCGGTACTCACCGCCACCGCCGATGCGGCATCGACATTTGGCGGCTGGGGTGGATCGTGTGCTGGTCAGCTCACCCCCGTCTGCACGGTGACGCTCACGCAGGCGCGCGCGGCGACCGCGAATTTCGCGAAACGTCAGTCGGTGTTGTCGCTCAGTCTCGTCGGCGCGGGCGCGGGTACGATCACGGTGAACGGAAACGTCGCGTGCGTGCTGGCACTTGGGCAGGGTGGTGCAGCATGTTCGCTCAGCTTCGACGTGGGTGCACGGGTGACGATCGGGTTCGCGACCACCAGCCCGTCACAGTTTGATGGCTTTTCCGGCGACTGCGGTGGCATCGGCGCGTGCACACTCGACTTGACCACGTCGAAAGCGGTCATTGCGACGTTCTCGCGTCGGCAAATTACGTTGTCGATCCTGGTGTCCGGTTCAGGCGCGGGGTCTGTGTTGGTCAACGGTTCTGCCGCGTGTTCCCTCGCGTTCGGCCAGGGGTCGGTGTCGTGCACGCGGTTGGCTGATCTTGGCACCGTGCTGACGGTGAGCGGTTCTGCAGCGGAAGGCGCGACATTTGTTGGACTCGGTGGCGACTGCGGCGACGCGGCTGTTTGTACGCTCACGATGAACGGTTCACGCAGCGTGTCGGCAGTATTCACACGACCGCAGGTTGCGGTAAACGTCAACTTGTCGGGCTTTGGTGCAGGCCAAGTGCAGATTGGCGCGACGACACCGTGCACCATTTCGCAAGGCCAGGGTTCGGCAACGTGCTCGCGACTCGTTGATGCTGGCGCGAACGTGACGCTCGTCGCCACCGCGCTGCCGGGTTCAGAGTTCTTTGGCTTTGGCACGCCATGCGCACCCGGCACCAACACCTGCACGCTGCAGATGAACAACACGGCCGTCAGTATCAGTGCCGTCTTTAATCAACCGAAGGTGCCCGTTTCTATTCAGCTCAGCGGTGGCGGTGCTGGTACCGTCTCGGTGAACGGCACCCCGTGCACAAGTGACGGCGCCGCGACGAGTTGCACACAACAGCTGGAGATTGGCCGATCAGTCATCGTGAGTGCGTCTGCAGGTGCCAACGGCCTTTTCCTCGGCTTCAATGGCGCGTGCAGTGGCACTGGCAGCTGCGGCTTTGTGGTGACCGGCGCGACGTCAATTGGCGCCACTTTTGTGCCGGCCACGTTGCCCGTCACTGTGCTCATCTCGGGCAATGGACGTGGCACCGTGCAGATCGGCAGTACGGCACCATGTGTGTACGATCCCGCCAACGGCGCACCGTCATGCACGCGATCCGTGCCCTATGGCAGCACGGTGTCGATTGGCAAGAGTGCGGGCCCGGGAACAGTGGTTGGCACCTTTGGTCCGCCCTGTCCGTCAACGGGCAACAGTTGCTCGCTTACCGTGTTCTCGCCGCAAAGCGTCAGCGTCGTGTTCACGTTTGTCGCTCCAGCTGCACCACCAGAAGCGTCACCGTTCGGGATCTTCCGGGAATTGCCTCACTAGCACTGTTTCGGGCACCCTCGAGCAACGCCGGTTCGCGTGCTACACGTCGGCGTTGCTCCCTGCGCCCAAGTCTGACACAAGAGCAAAGTTACCTAGGACAGCGCGTGACCTAGTTGTTCTCCGCGGCTCCGCGCCTCTGCGTGATCCCAGGATTCCGCGTCTCGCTTCGCTGCGTGATCCCAGGATTCCGCGTCTCGCTGCTCTGCGTGATCCCAGTCGGTTCTCCGCGTCTCAGCGTGCCGTTTTGTCCAACGTCGCAAGCTTCGTCTTGAGTGCTGCGGACTCCGGTAACAACGCCACAGCCGATCGTAGCTCGCGAGCCGCCTGCGCTGGATTCTTGCTGTCCTCCGCCTCGAGCGCACGGCTCATCGCCATCAGCGCCTTAAACTGATTGGGATTGGACGCGGCGGGCGTTGTTACACTCGCCGTCTTGAGCGCAGGAAGTTTGAGCCCGGCGTTCACCTTGGCACCCAACTGCATCACCATATCGAGGAGACGTTCGGACTTACCGCTAACGGTCTCCGTGTACTCAATCGCCGACGTTTCCGTGTTCACCGCGCGCACATCGATACGCATGTTTTGTTTCGGGTCGATGACGAACGTGCCCATCAGCATATGTCGGGCGCCGAGCGTTTTCCCCAGCTTCACCGCCGTCTCCTTGTCGACGCGGTCGCTGTTCTGCAAATTTTGCTCTTCAATCAGCGCCTGCACGCGGTCTCGCTCCACCACCCGAACGCCACTGTTTTGCGCGAGTTCGGTAATCAGCATCTCGGCCATCCCTTTACTCAGCGGCGCGTAGGAGGCGTTGTCGACCAGCGCTGAGTTTGTGAAGTACATCACGGCGATCGTTGGGCGCGCATCCTTTGCCGGTTGCTGCGCAAGCACGGGAGCTGTTGTCGCGAGGCTCAGTGCGGAAAGCATCAGACTCGGCCACATGCAGCGAATGGTGCGTGGTGACATACGGATGGACCTCTCGAAGTGAGAATGCGTCAAACGTCAGGGAAACGTCGCGCCACTACCGTCACGCCGTCAATAGCAGCCCTCTTCCATCGCCATGGCCAAGACCTGTCCAGTATGCGGCACCAGCTACGAAGACAGCAGTGTCTTCTGTCCAAAGGACGGCACCACACTTCGTGCGGATGAGTCTGCTGGCGATCTTGTCGGTTCAGTGATTGCCGATCGATACAGGATCACCAAGCTGCTCGGCGAAGGTGGAATGGGACGAGTGTATCTCGCCGAACACGTGCGACTGCCACAAAAGGCGGCGATCAAGGTTTTGCACCCCGGAATGGTTAAGGACGGTGACGCCGTTGCTCGCTTCAATCGGGAGGCGGCGAATGCGGCGAAGATTGAGCATGATCGAGTGGCGCGCGTGTTTGACTTCGGCGAGACGCGTGATGGATTGGTGTATTTGGCGATGGAGTTCGTGCCGGGTCGCACCATTCGCAGCTTGATGACCGAAGAGGGGACGCTCACGCCAACTCGGGCGGCCAGCCTCACCTATCAGATTGCCGAAGGACTGGACGCTGCGCATCGCATTGGGATCGTGCATCGCGATCTCAAGCCCGACAACATCATCGTCATGACCGACGATCAGGGTGTCGACCGCAGTAAGGTCGTCGACTTTGGCATTGCCAAGGCAGTCGGCGGTACAGAGACGCAGCTCACACGCACCGGCATGGTGGTCGGTACGCCCGAGTTCATGAGCCCAGAGCAAGTGCTTGGAGAGTCGCTGGACGCGCGCAGTGATGTGTACGCGCTCGCGCTGGTTACGTACCAAATGCTCACCGGTATGCTGCCATTTTCTTCAAGCACACCGGAACGCAGCCTGACGGCCCGACTGATTGAAGATCCGCGACCGCTCGCGGTGGCTGCACCGGAGACGGCGTGGCCCGCGGACTTGCAAGCCGCGATCGATCGGGCGTTAGCGCGTGAACCCGATCAGCGAACCGGAAGCGCGCTCGAATTTGCCGAAGCCCTCGTGTCGGCGACCGAATCGTGGACCGGCGCCTCCGTGCTGCGTCCGCGCACGCCGCTGTCCACGGCGTCGATTACGGCGGCAGCCAACGCACTCCGCACATCGACCGTCACGCCGCCGTCGAGTACCGCAGCTCCGTCACCGATGTCATCGGCAAAACCCACCTCACCAACTGCGCCGTCGGCATCGCCGAACACGCGCGCCGAGCAACCGACGGCGCGCAGCAAAACGCCGCTGCTCGCCGGTGCTGCCGTTGCCGTGGCCGCCGCAATCGGAATTTTTCTCATGACGCGCGGTGACGGCACAAAGACCGCGGCGTCGACGGGCGACGGGGCAATATCCACCGCGTCGACGCCTAACGTGCAACCAGCTGCGAGCAACGCGTCTCCCCCAGACGGAGCGGTGCAGACGAATGCCCGGTCGCCGCAGAGCAGCACACCGCAGGCGTCGGCATCAAGCCCACCGGTCGGTGGACGTGTCGGGAGCAGCTCGACGATTGCCGGTACGTCAACGCCGGTCGTACCGCCTGAAGCGTCGCGGGGCGTTGCCGCGGCGACAGTGAACGATGCAGCCCAGGAGGCCGCCGCCGACGCGAAACGCATGCTCACCGCCATTCGTAAGGAAATCGAAGATGTGTCTGAGGCGTCGGCGGCATTGATCGGCGCGGAGGATGCGACGAAACTGCGCGCCTTGTTGCCTGATCTGAACTCGCGCGCCGACAGCGTGTTGACGTATTACACGCTCGCCATCGCGAATAGCATGGCCGATCGTACGGAGCTCGCGTGTGTTGCGCTGCGCAACGCGCGACAGCTCGCGGCGACGCCGGCGCAGCGCGACATGATACGCCAATTGTCCGCGGCTGAAGCATTCGCCTCGTGTAAGCCGTAGCGCGTCTCGTCGCAGGGAGGGACGCACGCCACCGTCGCAGGCGCAATCGCCCGTTGAGACGATTTTTACTGGGCGGCATGTGTGGCATTATGTGACATCGCGCACTCCTGCGCGACAGTGCGGCGGTCGACACTGCGCCAAGGCTCCGCATCGTGTTATTCTATGCCATGCGGTTATGGTCGGCGTTACCGTTACAATGTGACAGTCCGCCTTCCAGAACACTGGATCAACCCATCTCACGGCAGGTACACAGGTGGCCATCCCATCCATGTCAGGTCAACGACGCGGGCATTTTGCCCTCCTCCTCGCAACAGCGGCGTCGTTCGCGCTCGCTGCCTGCGGCGAAACATCGGTTAATGCACCGCTCGCTGCAGGCAGTGTTGCCACAACGGGCGCTGTCGCGTTAAGTGGTGCCGTCGGTGCGACACTCACTGAGCCCATTCGCGTCACCGTGCGCAGCACCGACAACCAGCTGCTGGCTGGTGCGACGGTCACCTTCACCGTGACGAACGGCGGGGTCGCCGATCCCTCATCGGCGGTGACCGACGCGAATGGCGTCGCCTCCACGCGCTGGACGCTTGGTCGCACCGCTGGCGCCAATTCACTCACCGCAACGTCTGGCACAGCCACGGCGACCTTCACCGCGACTGGTGCCGCCGCCAAGGCCGCGACTGTGGCAGGCACGACGGGCGACAATCAGAGCGCCCTCGTTGGCAGCGCAGTTACCGCTGCACCCAGCGTGCGCGTGCTCGACGCGTTCAATAACCCGGTGGAAGGAGTCGCCGTCACCTTTACCGTGCTCACCGGCGGTGGTCGCGTCATCGGCGGAGTGGCGCGCACAAATGCCGCCGGAACGGCAGCCGTTGGCAGCTGGATTCTTGGCAGTGCTGTTGGTGCACAAACACTGGCCGCGCGGGTTGAAGAAAGCGGTGTTGCTGCCAACCCCATCATCTTTAGCGCGACCGCATCGGCTGGGGCAGCGTCGCAGTCGGCGGCCGCGTCGGTGCTGGCGCAGTCAGCAGTGGTGGGCACCTTCGTCGCTGCCCCACCGAGCGTTCGCGTCACCGATGCGAACGGCAATCCTGTGACTGGCGCTGCTGTTGCGTTTGCGGTCACCACCGGTGGCGGTACCGTGACTGGTAATGCCCAACTGACCAACGCGCAGGGTATCGCCACGGTCGGAAGCTGGTTACTTGGTACAGTGGCAGGAGCGAACACGTTGACTGCCGTCGCAACGGGTGCGGGCAGTGTAGTCTTCTCGGCAACGGGCACATCGGGTACGGCCGCCTCTATGGCGATCAGCGCCGGGAACAACCAGCGGGCACAAGTCAGCAAGGCCGTCGCGATTGCGCCAACGGTGGTGGTGCGTGATCAACTCGGCAACGCGGTTGCGGGAACCGTAGTCACGTTCACCGCGACAGTCGGCGGCGGGACTGTGGTAGCGGCACGTCAGACAACGGACGCCAGCGGTCTCGCATCGGTCGGCGCGTGGTTCCTCGGGGACACGCCAGGGACGAACACGTTGGTGGCGAGTGCCACGGGCCTCACTGCGGTCACGTTCACGGCGGCTGCGGATCCGGGTCGCCCCGTCTCAATGACGGCCAATTCGTCGATCGCGCAGACCGCAGCCTCTGGTACGGCGGTGGGTGATTCGCCAAGCGTCATCATTCGCGATGCGGTTGGCAATCCGGTGTCCGGTGTGTCGGTAACCTTCGCGATCGGCTCAGGTGGCGGCACGGTGCTCGGCTCGCCCGCGATCACCAATGCATCGGGCATCGCGACAATCACGTCATGGACGTTGGGCACAACGGCCGGCGCCAATTCAGTGGTTGCATCAGCGCCAGGCTTGCCAAGCGTCACGTTTAACGCGTCCGGGACCGCTGGTGTAGCGGCGACGGTGGTCGGCGTCGCAGGATTTAATCAGATCGGCATGGTCGGGTCGACAGTGACCACTCGTCCGAGCGTGAAGGTGACCGACGCGAATGGCAACGCCGTCAGCGGCGCGACGGTGACGTTTGCAGTCACGAACGGAGGCGGCACGGGAACCGGACTTGTGGTGACCACGGATGCGGGTGGTTTTGCAACGGTTGGCAGCTGGACGCTTGGGAACGGGGCGTCGAACGCGATGACGGCCACCGTGTCGGGCAATAACATCGCCAACAACCCCATCACGTTCACTGCGCAGTCAGCGACGCAGGTGCAGTTGACGGGGGCAACAATCGGCCCGGTGGCTGCGGGTGGAACGGTGACCGTTACGGTGCGACTGACCGATGGTGGCGGTGCCGGTGTGGCATTGACCGGCATTCCGCTGACGTTGTCGATCGCGACAGGTACTGCGGGCACGTTCAACGGCGCAACGGCGACGTCGATTCAGTCGTCGACGGACGTGAATGGAAACGCGACATTCTCGTTCATCATCACGGGCGCAGCAGGCACGCGCAGTTTCATCATCAACGGTAGTGGCCTTGGCTCTGCCACCACTGCCATAATCACCTTCAACTGAGGACCATCACCATGAACCGTGAATCGATGACGACGTGGGCGATGGCGACAGCGCGTCGACGTGTTGGACGATCGCTAAGTACAGCGATCGCGACGATGGTCGTGACGAGCGCTGCTGGTGCGCAAGCAGCGACGCCGTCCAGTATGGCCGACAGTTGGCGTATCAGTGCAACCGCCGGCGCGTTTGTTCCGCGCTCGGCGGTGATCGTTGGCGCGGACGGACGGGACACGCGGCTCAGTGCGGGGCCAAGTGTCGGCCTCGAACTGCAGTACCTCGCGACTCGCTACTTCGCATTATACGGCGGGGGATTCGCCGGGTTTAGCACGCTGTCGACGGGTTCGGCCATCCAGCCGACGGCAATCGGGCCGTCGAATCAGGTGAGCGTGTTGGGCGGTACGGCCGGCTTACTGATCTCTGGCTCGCTGGGGAGTCGCTTCCAGCCGACGCTTCGGATTGGCGGCGGATTGAAGGGGTACGCGTTCGATCTCAAGGGTGCCACGAATCAGTGGCGCCCCGCCGGCGATTTCGGCGTTGGCTTTCGCGGCGCGGGCACGGGCCCAATCGACATTTCGGCGGAAGTTCGTGTGCTGCCGAACTCGTTCGACCAGGGCAAGTTGCCTATCCGCAGCATTGTCCCACAGGCACAGTCGCAGACAGATGTGATGTTTACGATCGGTGTGAGTATCCGGCCGTAACGCATTCGTTCGCAAACACAACGAGGGCACCCACGGTGGGTGCCTTCGTTGCATTGGTAACGCAGTAGGAATTTTCGGGCGGCACGGTAGCGCGGGGACGGACGCAGCTACACTGAAATAACGACATGTAACCACGGGGGACACAGGGTTCACAGGGGTAACCGGTCGCACGCACTGTCCCAAATCCAAAGAACTTCTGGGGAATTTTGCCATCTCTGCCAAGCGAGACCCCTGTGGTCCCTGTGGCCCCTGTGGTTCACTTATTGTTTTTTGGTGGTTCGTGGTCTTTGCTGGAACGATACCGACTTCGCGCCGGATGGTGTGATGAGTGACATACGGCGCAGATGCACCGTATCAGCGGCCGCAACAAATGCAACGGCACCCTCCGTCGATTCGAGCGCGCGTTTGAGCTGCGTCAGTCCGCCGCAGAGATATCGGTTGCAAAGATTCGATCGCAGCGGGCGTGGCAGCGCACAGCCGAGTGTGGTGTGGTACACGCAGGAACCGCGGTAATGACGTGTTGGCAAATGCGACGCGTACGTCGCCAGGAGCGCGTCTTCGTTGAGCGTTGGCTGCTGAGCGTGTACGCGGGTGAGGCTATCCTCGCGCAGAAATGCGTGATCACCACCGGCCGTGCAACACTCGCCACGGCACGTTGCGCAACTGAGGTCAAGGATTCTCGCTGCAGCAGGAGTTTCACTCGGCGCGGTGTCGAACACTGCTGTTGATATCGTCGCCGTTTCGGCGGTGTCGTTCGGCACGACGAACGTGGTGCGGATGCGTCGCGCGAGTCGTTCGAGAAATACACGACGCGTTCTGGCAGGAAGTCGGGTCGTCTCTCGCGTGTTTGCGGGCACCACCGCGACCGGAATTGTCGTCGTGTATTCTACGGATGTTGCCGCGGCGATCTGTTCGGCTTGCGCACGAATGCGCGCGTTACGCTCCCGCTGTGCGGCGATCGGGTGATGTACCAGTGCACGGCCGCCGGGCGTCATTTGTCCACCAGACTTCCCATCCCGCGTGGGAAACGCGCGCCCACGGCGGCACCTCGCGGCACCTGCGCATCAATGCGCGCGAGGTCGGCGTCGGTCAACACGACGTCCAGTGCGCGCACGTTCTCTTCGAGTCGCGCAACCTGCGTGGTGCCGGGAATCGGTACCACATCGTCACCGCGTGATAACACCCACGCGAGCGCCAGTTGCGCTGGTGTACACTGTTGTTGCTCGGCGAGACGAACAACGATGTCGACCAGCGCGCGGTTTGTGTCGAAATTCTCGTCTTGAAATCGCGGCGACGTGCGGCGATAGTCACCGGCCGCAAGTTCACTGTTGCTCGCGAAACGCCCGGTGAGAAATCCGCGACCGAGTGGGCTGTACGGCACGATACCGATGCCCAACTCTCTCGCGACGGGGAACGCATCGTCTTCCCAGTCCCGTGTCCAGAGCGACCATTCGGACTGCAGTGCGCTGATGGGATGCACGGCGTGCGCCCGACGCAAGGTCGCAGGCCCAGCCTCAGACAGGCCGATAAATCGTACTTTGCCCGCGCGCACCAGTTCGGCCATGGCGCCAATGGTGTCCTCAATCGGCACACGTTTGTCCACCCGATGCATGTAGTACAAATCGATGGTGTCGATGCCGAGTCGTTTGAGCGACGCATCGCACGCCGCGCGTATGTAGTCCGGATGACCGTTGACGATCGTTGGACCACCGCCACCATCATTCGTCAGGCCGCATTTGGTGGCTAGCGTCACGCAGTCACGACGATCGGCAATCGCTCGCCCCACCAACTCCTCGTTGATGTGTGGACCATACACGTCCGCCGTGTCGAACAGGGTGATCCCCAACTCAAGAGCGTGATGTATCAGGGCAATCGAACGCGCATCGTCCCGCGTCGCGCTGCTGCCGTAGTACGCCGACATGCCCATGCACCCCAGACCCATTGCCGACACGCGAAGTCCTTCACGACCGAGAGCGCGGGTGGGAATC
>JAYSVL010000059.1:0-2718 GCA_043718595.1 Gemmatimonadaceae bacterium | reverse complement strand
ATTGCCGTGGACGTCGGGATCGCCGACGTTCCGGTCGCCACCGGCGTCGCCAGTCAGGGGTTCGCGTCAATTTTTATGCGCGCCGCGTCAATGATGATGCATGCACAGCAGCAGGATGTGCTTGAGCGATGGTCGTCGCCGCCCCTGCTCCTGGTGCGACCGAAGGTCTCGCATATCGGCTGGTTTAGCTTCACGCATGTAGAGGAGTTACTGCTCGCCGGATACGACGCCACGAAGGAAGCGCTCGCCGCCTTGCCACAGCTACTACATGCCTCCGGTGGCATCTTTCCGCGACGACAAGTGCAGATCAGCGTGGACCGCGCGACGTGCACCGGATGTGCGCTCTGCGTCGTACGCGCACCGACCTTGATGGCACTCGACAGGCAGAACAAGGCGTTTCCGATCTCGCCGCTGCACGATTGGTCGCCAGCCGACGGCGCCTTTGTGCGTTGCTGCCCCGTCAATGCGATTACCGTCAACGCGATCACGATCAACGCGATCAACGGCAGCACGACGACGGCCAACGCGACTACGGTCGAATCGGACGCAGTCGACGCTGTTCCCGTCAAACCCCAGCGTGTGGCGGTCGCCAGCGCATCTACCGATATTATGGCTTAGCCTCGTCGATTCCGGGGTCGTTCCCTCGGCGCGATGAGTGGCTCCGTCCAGAACGCGTGGCGGGCATCCATGGGATGCACGCCACGCCGGACCCCTTCCGACTCAATGTCTCATCCAAATTCGTTCGGCAGCCGCGCCACACTGTCCGTGGGCGACCGAGAATACGCGTACTTCCGCCTTGCGTCGCTCGACGCCCTTTCTGGCAGCACCGCCGCCAGCCTGCCATTCTCGTTGCGCATCCTGCTCGAGAATCTCCTGCGCGGCGAAGACGGAGCATTCGTCAAGCGCGCCGATGTTGAGTCGCTGGCGCGCTGGGATGTCAAAGCGACCGTCGACAAGGAAATCGCCTTCCGCACCGCACGCGTGCTCTTGCAGGATTTTACCGGCGTGCCCTGCGTCGTTGATCTGGCCGCGATGCGCGATGCCATGGTGCACCTGGGAGGTGACCCGACGCTCATTAACCCACTGCAGCCCGTCGATCTCGTAATCGACCACTCGGTGCAGGTCGACGAGTATGGCACCGAGGCTTCGTTGCTGCTCAACACTGATCTTGAGTTTGAGCGCAACGGTGAGCGGTATGAGTTTCTCAAGTGGGGCCAACTCGCGCTGCGCAATTTCCGCGTCGTGCCGCCGGGTACGGGCATCTGTCATCAAGTCAATCTTGAGTACCTCGCGCAAGTGGTCTTCACGGCAACGCAGGGCGCGGAAACGCTGGCGTACTGTGACTCACTCGTCGGGACAGACTCGCACACCACAATGATCAACGGCCTCGGCGTGCTGGGATGGGGCGTTGGTGGGATTGAGGCGGAAGCGGCGATGCTCGGCCAGCCAGTCAGCATGCTCATTCCAGATGTCGTAGGCTTCAAGCTACACGGCAAGCTTCCCGCTGGCGCGACCGCGACCGATCTCGTGCTCACTTGCACCGAGATGCTCCGCAAGAAGAAAGTCGTTGGCAAGTTCGTCGAGTTCTACGGGTCAGGCTTGTCGTCACTGGCGCTCGCAGATCGCGCGACCATTGCCAACATGGCGCCGGAATATGGCGCCACGATGGGCTTCTTCCCCGTCGACGCCGAAACGCTCAAGTATTTGCGTTTGTCCGGTCGCAGCGATGAACAAGTCGCGCTGGTGGAAGCGTACACCCAAGCGCAGGGGCTTTTTCGTACCGACGCAACGCCGGATCCGGTGTTCACCGACACGCTGGAGCTTGACCTTGCGACGGTGGTACCCAGTTTGGCCGGACCCAAGCGCCCGCAGGACCGTGTGCCGTTGTCGCAGTCCAAAGCCATGTACCGTGAAGCGCTTGCCGCGCAGCTCGCGGTGCACTCCAAGGCGGCAGTGGCGACGGTATCCGCTCCGGCCGCTGTCATGGTTGGCGAGGGCTCGCCGGTGATGACAACCGACGGTGTGGTGTGTTCGCATCGGGGCGAATCGTTCACGCTGACACATGGCCACGTGGTGATCGCGGCGATTACGTCGTGCACCAACACGTCGAATCCAAGTGTGATGTTGGCCGCTGGCTTGCTCGCCCGCAACGCCGTCGCCCGTGGGTTAACCACTAAACCGTGGGTGAAGACCTCACTCGCGCCAGGCAGCAAAGTGGCAACCGACTACTTCAACAAAGCTGGGTTGATGCCGTCGCTTGAGGCACTGGGTTTTCACGTCGTCGGATATGGCTGCACAACCTGCATTGGCAACTCTGGCCCCCTGCCCACGGTCATCAGTGACGCCATTGATGCGGGCGCACTTAACGTCGCGGCGGTTCTTTCGGGCAACCGCAACTTTGAAGGTCGCGTCAATCCGCAGACACGTTTTAACTACCTCGCGTCGCCACCTCTGGTTGTTGCGTACGCACTCGCTGGTCGCATGGACATCGACATGGCGACGGAGCCACTTGGCATTGGCACACAAGGGCCGGTGTTCCTGCGCGACATCTGGCCGTCAGCGCAGGACGTCGAAGACACCATTCTCTCCTCGGTCAAGCGCGAACAGTTTACGACGCAGTACGCCAACGTGTTTGCGGGCGACGCGCACTGGCAACGCATTCCCGCCCCCGCAGGCGACCAGTACGCGTGGAACAACGACTCCACCTACGTCAAGAAT
>JAYSVL010000580.1:0-9823 GCA_043718595.1 Gemmatimonadaceae bacterium | reverse complement strand
TCGCCAGCACCAACAGGCGTTTCACACCTGGCATCTGTGGTGCGCGCACGATTGCCCGCGAACCGCGGTAGCTCGCTGATACCGTGCGCGACAGTCGCATTGCCGTGAGGGCACGCGCTCCTGATGCGGCAGAGTCAAGCACACCAACCGCGTCCCGAATCACGAGCGGTGATGGTGACACCGCAGAAACCGCGCGCACAACAGTGCGGCCTTGGGGATCTGGCTGCGCCGTAGCCGCAATTGCCAGCCCTGCGGCCATCGTGCTGTCACTCCACGTGATGCCGATATCGGCAGCGTGCACCGCATACAAGGCGCTACGGACTGCTTGCGACGGCACCGCGCTCATGTTCGCGTGGAACGCGCTCGCTTTGCCCTCACGCGTGAGCACACGCGAGAGCGTGCGCACGACCGCCCGCGCGGTCGTATCCACCCACACAGCGCGCGACACGAGTGTCACCCGATGTGCACGGGCAACCGCCGGCGCTTGCATAGCGCGCACCATCAGCCACAACGCGACAAGCAGCGCCCCCAGCGCGACCGTACGCAAGAATCCTTCAAGGCGGCGTCGCATCATCGGGTGAGCGCGTACACTACAAGGTTGACGGCAAACTTCGTGTTGTCCACGGACAAGAACCGCTTGTTGTCTGGATGGTAACTCCATTCCGAACTGTAGTCCTTGTTGCTGAAGAGCACCGAGATGCGATTGCCCACCAACACCGCCTCCAGATGCTCGTGAATGAGGTTGTCACCCCACCCATTCATTTCGTGCGAGGTTGTCGGTGGACCGTTCTCGAAGGTAAAAAATGCCGAGTACAGTTCGTGTTTGTTCGATAACGCGACCAATGGCCCGGTCACACGACGCAACTCAGCGCGTGCCGTGGAATTAAACTCGCCGTCGACGTCGTGATTGTGATCATCGACAAACAGCAACCCGCCACGCTGCAGATACTTGCGCAGCACCTCTGTTTCTTTCGACGTGAATCGCAACGGCAAATGGCCCGTGAGATAGAGCAACGGATATTGCATCACCGCGTCCGACGCCATCGGCACCGTGACGCCTTGCGGCCGCACGGGAAGACTCGTGTAACGTGCCACCGCGTCGATAACGTTTGCCGGTACCAACGGCGCCGAATCCCAGTCACCAGACTCGTACTGCACGGTCGCAAACACAAACGGCTCGCCAGCGCCCTCTCCACTCACGGTGGCCCCGCACGTAACCACGCGCCCATCGTCTCGCTCGCGATGCCGTCGAGCGTGCGTCGTGCACGCACAAAGTCGTCAGTGAGATTACCGCCGCGCGCGAGGTGCGCCAACAGGGCGTCGAGTGCCCGCGCGAAGTCCGGCGCGTCGACGAGAGATTCAATGCGAAGCAGCGCGATCGAGTCGCGCCCGGCCATCGCACTGCGCTGCATCGTCTCGGCGGCCGCAAGCAATCGGGCCTCACGTCGTACACTCGCCAGCGGCACGATCGTTCGTGGCGTGCGCGTGTTCGAGACACCGGTGTCCTTGCCGGCGAGACGGACGCGTGCCACATCGACGATGATGGTTGGCGGCTTGCCCCGCAGATACAATCGAGACGCTGCACGCGAACGTTCAATCGCGGCCGCGGCGATGCGCATGTGCGGGATGGCGCCTTTGGTATCGCCTTGCTCAAGCGCGCGTCCTGCGTCCCACATCGCATTGTAGGCTTCGAGCAATGGTCGATTGATCGCGATGACCGGCGAATCGTCTCCTTCTTCCAACATACCGATGTCAATCTTTCCTGGTGGTCCCCCCGCGCCGGTCGCGTCGTCCGCGCCGTGTGCATGCTCCGCGTCAGACTCACCGCCGAGTCGCTGGAACACAATGTCGCCGACGGCCAGACGCAGTCGCCCCTGGTCGCGCGCCAGCGACCCCGACTCGCGCATCAACACCGGTCGGCCAATGCGCGGGCGACGCGCCTCCAGCTTCTCCGTCAGCAACAGCAACATGCGCTGACTCAAGAGTGACTTGTCGAACTCGGGTGGCGGTGCTGCCTCAACCGCCACCGAGTCGTATTCCGACGCCTTGGCGATGCGAAAGGATCGTGTCTCACTGGTGCCCGATTCACGTGACGGTGCTGGATGCCCGTCACGCGCGATCGCGCGCAGGTGGACAATGTCACCAGGGTGGAGCTGCATCGAGTCGAGATTGAGCGCAGCGCGCAGTGTTGCATCGCGCGCATGATTGTATCGCGTCGCGCCGAGGCGCACCGTTCGTGCCGTGTACTGCTCGCCCTCTCCTGTGCTGATGATGAGCTCGAACGCCGCGAACGCCAGACCGATATCATCGTGTAGCACCGCCGACAACGGCAAGGCACCGGTTGCCCGTCGCAGCACACTGTCGCGCAATGGCAATCGCAAGTCGACCGTCGGTATCGAGTCGACGTAGCCGTCCACCAGCAACAAACGCGCTACACTGTCACGCACCACGCGCAACTCGGCGGGCCCCGCGACGGTAGTCGTCGTTGCCGTCCAACCACCTCCATCCGGTGTGCTCCGCACCAGCAAATCCGCCGCGTCACGATGGGTGCTTGCCAACGCAGAGTTGCCATACAACGAATTGACGAGCGACTGCATGCGTACCTTCGGCGGCGCACCGCGTCCTTGGAGTTCCAGCGCACTACCGCTCAGCGCTGACACGGTTGACGCATCGCCAGCATCCGTCGGCGCGCGGTCGGTGTACGCGGGCGGCACGATGCGAACGCGCCAGCGACCAATCGCCGCGGGGACATCGGACGCTTCCGCGCCAGGACCGCCGATGCGAGAACGCAAGTCCGTCGCGAGCCACACGCGTCCCTTCTGCAGCGCGGTTGTCACCAGCACAACGCCGAGCGCAAACAGCGCTGGCCCGCGCGCTGCACGCAGCGCGGCCGCAGAGAGTGCGTGTTGCAGTTCGCGTGTGGTGAGGGCAGGCGCGTGCTCGCGGGAAAGCGCGTGCACCAGCCGCTGTTGCACATGCTGGTCGTTGCGGTCGGGCAGGCGTTCGGCACTATGCGCTGCAGTCACCGATTGTTCAACCAGCGTCACCAACGCGAAGCCCGCTGGGAATCGTTCCTCTATCCAGAGTGCAGCGCGAACGAGGTCGAAACGTCCAACACGCCAGCGAAGCACCAGCGCGGTCGTCGCCGCGAGCGCGCTGAGCACTGCGGTGGTGCCCAGCGTCAAGGGGATCTCACGTCGCACTACAAGCCGCACAACCACCCACGCCGCGCTGGACGCGCCGAAGGCGATGAGCATCGCACGCAACCACGCCGTCGCGGCCAGCGCGAGACGAACACGCGATACTGCAGCGAGCAACGCCTCGCGCGTCACTCGTGCGCGATCCGCTGTTGGCATCGCGTCGGTACTACCTCGTCGCGCTGGCATGGCCACGTTAGCGCCGGTCACAGATCCACCGCCGCGCGCGCACGAGGCTCGTGCGTTCGCCGAGCCTCGTTCACGGTGTCCTCAACCGCGCTACGGCTACGCACAAACATCTCAATAAGTAGCAGCGCAACAGCGAACGAGAGCAGCGCTGGAACAAGCCACGCGGGGCGCGAGACCGTCGCCTGTGACTCATCGCCGCGCAGCTGCGCAACGGTTGCCAGCGGTCTGCGCTGTTGTTCCGGTCCGGTCACGAGCAGCGGCACGGAGCGCCGCGTTGTGTTGCACGGCGCGGTCAAGGCGTCCAATAGGCCTCGCGCCGCATCGTCCAGTAGCGCATCGCCACTCACCGGCGCACTCACACCAACCTCGCGCACGCAGCCGGTGCCCAATGGCCGCTCGAGTACAGCAATTGTTCCGTCGCTCCACCACGCCACTGGGTGCGCATTGCGCAGCGCCGCCGGTGTAACCAGGGCGCGACGCAACAATGGCGTGACGAGCGCGACACCGCGTGCGGCCACCGCACCAAGCGAATCGTTCGCCGGGTTCCATCTGTCTGGCGCATCGTAGATCGGCCAGTGTACGACAACCTCACCGTCCGCCACCGGCGCGACGGGCAACGCTCGAGTGCGCACCACACGCACCACACGCGTGCGTGCGTCGGCGCGCGTCGACTTAACGCTGCGCCTGTTGGCATGCAGCGTGAGCGCGGCGATCACGATGTCATCAGCGTCGCGCGTGTCACTGCGAATCGTCACACCGTCCGCGTCGCTCGTCGCGCGATATCCCGGCGGCACATCGTCAATCACGCGCACGTCGCCCGGCCATGCGCGTAACCACACATCCCACCCTTCGCTCGTTGCGCTCCCTCCCGGCGGAACCACAACCACCAGCGCGACAGAGTCACTCGCACGCAACTGTGCCGCGTGCTGCGACACCGCGGTCAAGGTAAGCGGAAAGGCCGACGCGATCGTCGCGCGCAGTCCGCTCAAGGCGCCGCTCGAAGAAACACCATCGCTCCACACAAGCAGACTTTCAGACTCGTCTGCCGCGCTCACTGGCACCAACGATCGTACTCGCGTCAGCAGTGCGCCGCTGTCAGACATCCACGCGCGATCGGCCACAACCATCCGCACGACGCGTGCGCCACCTGACTCCCAGTGCACGCCGGCCATCGCCAGCCCGGCGCACAGGAGCGCCAGCGCCCGCATCGCCAGCAACCATAGGTCACTCGGCCGCGCCGCGCGCGATACGGCGCGTGCATTGCTCGCGTCGAGGAAGCGAGTGGTCGGCAGCACCAGTGTTGGCGGACGCCGCACCGACAGGAAATGCAGACCTGTCACGACGAGTGCGCTCGCGACCGCGCCCCAGAAGATGAGCGGAACGGCGAGGCCGATCATGTCGATGCATCGGCATGCGCCGCACCCGGCGCGTGATCCCGATGCTGCCCAGCAACGATCTGACGCACGAGCCGCGCCAGTGACGCGTCCGTTCGCACCTCGGTGTACCCAGCACCTGCCGCGCGCAGACGACGAGCCGTTTCTGCTCGAAATGCGGCGAAGCGCTGCTGATACACATGAACCGCCGACCGATGCAAAACGCGCTCCATCGAAACGTCTTCCGGATCTTGCGCCAGGAATACGCCCGTTGGCGGTTGCAACTCATCAACGGCCACAACATGCACGCACTCGACGATGCCACCGGCGGTCGTTCGCTGCGCGACCACACGTTGCACCGCGTCGAGGTCGCCAAGAAAGTCCGTGATGATGACCACGCGTGACGATGTAGGAACGGCATCGAACACTGCCGCGAGTGCGCGGTCACCACCGCACGGCAGCGCATCAAGCGATCGCGCGATCTCACCGACCGTTCCGCGACGGGTGCGGGCAACCAAACGCGTCACGCCGACCGCACTCGTTGCGACAACACCAACAGGATCACTGGACGCGTTGGCAACAGCCGCGAGTCCAACCGCCACTGCGCACGCAACCTGCCACTTCGAATGCCGGTCTGCATGGTCGCCAGTAGGGAAGTCCATGCTGGCCGATCCGTCAACGACAATCCATGTGTCGACAATCGCACGGTCGTCCGTCAAGCGCACAAACGCGCGATCGCTCCGACCGAGCAACTTCCAGTCGAGTTGCTTTGGGTCATCGCCTTGCCGATACAGCCGATACTCGGTGAACTCGCCCGAGGTGCCCCGTTGACGCGAGCGATGCGCACCGGGCAACGCCGCCGCCACGGCGCGACGTGCTGGCCACCGCGCACCGCGCAGCGCGTCGAGCAGTGCACCATACGATGTCACGGGCACGTGCCGCTGCCGATGTATCTAACCGCGCAACGCGCTCGACGGCGACGCGATGTGCGTCAGCAGCGCGTCGACAATCGGTTCCGAGCACACGCCATCTGCTTCCGCAGCGAAATTTGGCAGAATGCGATGACGCAGCACCGGCAACGCGACACGACGCACGTCATCGGGTGACACTGCGGCACGCCCCGCCAGCAACGCCGCCGCCTTGGCGCCGAGGATCAGCGCCTGCCCCGCCCGTGGTCCGGCGCCCCAGCGCACGTACTGCCGCACGATCGCGGGCGCACTCGCCTCCGTCGGGCGCGACGCGCGCACCAGATGCGCCGCATAGCGCAACACAAGATCACTGCACGGGAGTTCGCGCACCAGTCGCTGCAAGGCCATCGCCTCGTCGGCTCCCAGCACCGGTTCAATCGCCGCGCCGCGACGACCAGTGGTCGTCCGCAAAATGTCGATCTCTTCCGTTTCGTCCGGATAGCCAACGCGAATGTCGAACAGAAAACGATCGAGCTGTGCTTCCGGCAGCGGATAGGTGCCCTCCTGTTCTATCGGATTCTGCGTCGCAAGCACAAAAAACGGTTCGGGTAACCGCATCGTTTGTCCCGCCGCCGTCACGCTATGTTCTTGCATCGCTTCCAACAGCGCCGCCTGCGTGCGCGGTGGCGCACGGTTGATCTCATCGGCCAGCACGATGTTCGCGAAGATCGGCCCGCGCACAAAACGAAACGCACGTGCGCCGTTCGCCCCCCCGTCCAGTAGCTCGGTGCCGGTTATGTCGCTTGGCACCAGGTCGGGCGTAAACTGAATGCGCCTAAAGTCCAGATGCATCGCATCGGACACCGACTTGATCATCAGCGTCTTGGCCAAACCAGGCACGCCCACCAGCAACGCATGTCCGCCAGCGACAAGCGCCATCAGGATTTCGTCGAGCACGGTGGTTTGCCCGACAATTCGCTTGGCCACCTCGGCGCGTAACCGGCGCACGGCTGCGACCAGCTCCGCCGAGTCGTCAGCGGAGAACTCGCGGTCGGCGGACGCGGCAACCAACGTCATCGCACCGGTCTCCGGCGAATCGACGTGATCAGCAACGTCGATCCGTTCGTCGCGCCTGCACGCTGCAATGAGACACTTTCGTCGCCAACAACAAAGCCGCGCAACTTCACCACATACTGTTCGATCGCGTCAGCGTCGGGCATCAGGATAGCCATCGCCGCACGCTTGACGTCACGCACCACGCTCTCCGGCGTCGTCTCCACTTTCACCGCGTCCCACACCTCGGCGCACTGCACACGCACGGTCCATCCGCCATCTCCGTTTGTCGCGTTGACACGTACTGGTTCGGCGCGCGTGCGCAATGCGGAGACGAAGGGCGGTGTCATTCGGGAACCGGTTCGGCAGCAAACGCAGGCGTGTCCACCATTTCGGGTGCCGGTGGCAACGAAGCGAGGAACTGCGCCACTTGCTGATCAAAGAGATAACTCGAACCCGTCACCGACGACCCGCCAGGCACATCACGCGCCGCAATCACGACCTCCTCGCCACCCTGACCACGCAGCACAACGTGCGTCGGTCCCTGCTTCTCCACAAAGGCGGGATACACGCCACCGCGCTCCGAGAAGAAGCGAGTTGCCGCGCGCAGCACGGCCGCTATATCGAGCGCCGTTGTACGCTCTTGCAGTTGCCGGTTGCTCTGTTGATGCATGTCGAGATTGCTCAGTGCGACGTGGAACGCGCGCGCTTGGGAGACAACGGTCGCACCTCAATGCGATGCACCAGCATGTGGACCGGCGTCTGCACCACAAACGCCACCGCCTCGGCCACGTCTCGCGGCTCGAGCATCCACGTGCGGTTGGTGCCCGGTGGAAAGAGGTCCGTGTCCACAGAGCCTGGCATCACGACCGACACACCAACACCCGCGTCGCGCACTTCCAGCATCAGCGATTCGCTAAAGCCCATCACAAAATGTTTCGTCCCCGAATACGCGCTGCCACCGCTGAACGTGTTGCGTCCGGCGATGCTGCCTATCGTGCAAACGTGGCCGCGACCGCGCTCGATCATCCCTGGCAGCACGGCACGCGTCACGTGATACAACGCATTCACGTTGACATCCACCATGCGGTGCCACTCTTCGGCCGTGAGTTCAAGAAACGGCTTGAGCACGGCCACCCCAGCGTTGTTCACCAGCACGTCGACATGCAAACCCGTCAGCTGTTGCGCCGTCGCCAGAACATTGCTCACGTCGACCGCGATGCATTGCACACGAGCGCCGTTCGCCGTACATGCTGCCGCCACCACCTGTAGCTGTGTGTCGTCGCGCCCGACCAGTATGAGATCGTGACCATCGGCGAGTTTTTCTGCAATCGCACGCCCAATACCGCGCGTTGCGCCCGTCACCAACGCGATCGGACGACTCATGCGAAACGCTCCGCGAGGTAGGTGGTGAGTTGACCGGTGCTCACGCGGTCCTGTGCCAGCGAATCGCGGTCGCGCACCGTCACGGTCTGGTCGGCCACACTCTGCGGATCGATGGTGATGCAGTATGGCGTGCCCACTTCATCCTGGCGACGGTACCGTTTGCCGATGGACCCCGTCTCGTCGTAGTCGACAGCGAAGTGACGCCGCAAATCCTTCATGATCTGCTGTGCCAATTCGGGCTGCCCGTCTTTCTTGGTGAGCGGAAATATCGCGGCCTTGATTGGCGCAATCGCGTGATGCAACCCGAGCACGACCCGTCCCTCGTCTTCACCGGCCACGCTTTCTTCACGATACGCGTTCACCAAGACGGCCAGCGTGACACGATCAGCACCAACGGAGGTTTCAACAACGTACGGCACGTAGCGTTTGTTGTTCGGCTGGTCGAAATACTCCAGCTTCTTGCCAGAAAACTGCTGATGTTGCGACAAATCAAAGTCGCCGCGATTGTGTACACCTTCAATTTCCTGAAAGCCGAGTGTGCCGCCAAAATCGAAGGTGATATCGAACGCGGCGCGTGCGTAATGCGCCAGTTCGGCCGCCGTATGTTGGTGAAACTTGAGCCGCTCTGGCGACAGCCCCAGCGCGAGGTGCCAGTCCAGCCGCATCTGCTTCCATTGATCGAACCACGGCATATCCGTTCCCGGTTCGACAAAGAACTGCATCTCCATTTGTTCGAATTCGCGCGTGCGGAAAATGAAGTTGCCGGGTGTAATTTCGTTGCGGAACGCCTTGCCAATTTGTGCGATGCCAAAGGGCACGCGTTGCCGCATGGATTGCTGGACGTTGAGAAAGTTGACGAAGATGCCCTGCGCCGTTTCCGGGCGCAGGTAGACGACACTTGCACTCTCTTCGAGTGCTCCCATGTGTGTCTTGAACATAAGATTGAAGTTGCGCGCTTCCGTCAACTGACATGCGTCATGCTGCCCCGGCTGCTTGCTGGGCTTTTGCGGACACCGCGCGTCGGTCAGCTTGTCGGCACGAAAGCGGCCCTTGCAGACACGGCAGTCCACGAGGGGATCAACAAAACCGGCGACATGCCCGCTTGCTTCCCACGTGCGCGGGTGCATGAGGATCGCCGCATCTAACCCTTCGATGTCGTCGCGCGAGCGCACCATCGCGTGCCACCAGCGCTCTTTGATATTGCGCTTGAGCTCCACACCAAGCGGACCGTAGTCCCACACCGAGCCGGTGCCGCCGTAAATCTCAGACGATTGGAAGATGAAACCGCGGCGCTTACACAGCGACACGAGTTTTTCCATGACGTCGGGCGTGCTGGACATGTAGGCGTAGGCTTAAGGAGCGGACGTCGAACGCTGGGCGATGATATCGGCAGCGATAAGATCGCCGTGATCCCGCCCATTTTCGATGAAGATCTTGTTGGCGTCGAACCCCGACGCAATCACTCCCGCAAGGTAGATACCCGCGACGGGCGTCGCCATCGTCGCGGCGTCATGTTCGGGAACACCGGTCGTCGCGTCGATCGGCACGCCGACAGCTTCCAACAGCCCAGTCTCCGGCAGGTAACCCGTCATCACGTACACTTGGGATGCCGCCACGCGCGATGTGCCATCAGCGCCTTCGATCACGACCGCGTCCGCATCAATCGCAGTCACCCGAGCGCCAAACCGCACCGCAATACTCCCCTCGGCGATTCGCG
>JAYSVL010000579.1:0-3237 GCA_043718595.1 Gemmatimonadaceae bacterium | reverse complement strand
GTACGCGTCGCGCTCGGTGGTGCGCGTGACGAGGCCGACATTCGCGGACACCGTCGCACGTACGTGGGCGCGATGCCAGGTCGCATTATTCAGGGCATGAAGCAGGCAGGCACGAAGAACCCCGTGTTTCTGCTCGACGAAGTGGACAAGCTGGGCACGTCTTTTCAAGGCGACCCGTCGAGCGCGCTGCTGGAAACGCTCGACCCGGCGCAGAACGATTCGTTTACCGATCACTACCTTGGCGTGCCGTTCGACTTGAGCGAGGTGCTGTTCATCGCCACGTCCAACTTTATTCAGAACATTCCGGCGCCGTTGCTCGACCGTATGGAAGTGGTCGATTTCACGGGTTACACGGAAAAGGAAAAGGCGGCGATCGCCACCAAGTATCTCATTCCACGGCAGCTCGAAGAGTCGGGACTTGCCGGTCGTGAGCTCAGCTTCACTGACGAAGCCGTGATGAGTGTCATCAGCAAGTACACGCGCGAGAGCGGGGTGCGACAGCTTGAACGACAGCTCGGCGCGGTCGCCCGCAAGGTAGCGCGACGAGTGGCTACGGGTGACCCCGCGACGTTCGCCGACAACGTGATCAGCGCTGAGGAAGTTCGCGAGTTGCTTGGTCGTCCGAAGGTACACCCAGAGCGTGCCGCGGAGCACGACGAGGTGGGTATCTCCACCGGGATGTACTACACACCGATGGGTGGTGACATCATGTTCGTGGAAGCGTCGATTCGCCGTGGCGCGTTGCGGACTCCACGCACCGATGATGATGATGCGATGCGCGTCGGGCCCATCTCACTGATTCTCACCGGACAGCTCGGCGATGTGATGAAGGAAAGCGCGCGCGCCGCACTCACGTACGCGACCAACAACGCCAAAGTGCTGGGCATTCCGGCGCATCGGGTTGCCACCGCGAGTGAAGCCCACATTCACGTGCCGGCCGGTGCGATTCCGAAAGACGGTCCGAGCGCCGGCATCGCGATCGCGACGGCACTGGTGAGCGAGATGTCGAACCGCAAAGTGCGGCGCGACGTGTCGATGACGGGTGAGATCACGCTGCGCGGACGCGTGCTACCGATTGGAGGTCTCAAGGAGAAGGTGCTTGGCGCGCACCGTGCTGGCGTCAAGCACGTGATCTTGCCGAAAGCCAACGAGGGCGACCTCGAAGACGTGCCGCAGGAAGTCCGCGAACAGCTCACGTTCTATCCGGTGGAGATGCTCACCGAAGTGCTGTCGATCGCGCTGGTCGACGGCGGTCATGCGACAAGCGAAGTGGAGGAAGCAGTACTCGTTGGCGTGTAGTCACGCCCAGCAACCCTAGTGGCCGATGGCGCCGAATCGAAACAGGCTCCACGGCCACACGGGTGCGCCGGGTTCCGACCCTTCCAGATACCATTCCATAAAGCGTCGCTCGGCGGGCGTGTTTGCATCCGGCGGTTTGCCAGTCATCCGGTCAAGTTCTACACCAACAACACCAGCGGGCGGCGTCCACACGCCGCTCGTTCGCGTTCCGTAGACTGACGCGATGATGTGCGCGGCGATTGGTGCGGCAAGCGTGCCGCCAACAGCGCCGGGTGAGATCATTGCTGGCTTGTCAAAACCGAGCCAGACGCCGGTGACAAGGTCTGGCGTCATCCCGACAAACCAGACGTCGGTGTTGTCATTGGTTGTGCCCGTCTTGCCTGCGACGGCGATGCCCCGCGGCACAGTGCGCCGCACGGCGGTGGCCGTGCCGCGTGTGACGACATCTTGCATCATGTCGCGCACGATAAAGGCGACACGTGGATCCAACGCCGCACGCGATGTCGCCGCTGCCGGCGTAAACAGGGCGCGACCATTGCGATCATCGATGCGACTGATGAAGCGTGGCTCTACGGCAAGACCACCGTTGTCAAAGGCAGCATACGCGGCAACAAAGTCCAGCGGCTGTACGACCGACGCGCCAAGCGCGCTTGACGGATAGAGGGCGATAAAGGAGTTGAGCCCCGCGCGACGCGCGAGCGCGCCGACCGAGTCCATCGTTACACTCATCGCCAGCTGCACCGCGACGGGATTGCGCGAGTGCGTCATCGCTTCCCGCAAGGTGATCGCACCGAGGAAGGTGTTGTCGGCGTTGGCCGGACTGTAGAGCTGCCCATTGTCGAGACGAATTTCGAGCGCCGTGTCGGCGACGATGCTGCTCGCGGTTACGCCAGCTGTCAGTGCCTGCGCGTAGACAAAGGCCTTGAATGACGATCCCGGTTGTCGGTATCCGTCGACGGCGCGATTGAATGATGAACGCGCGTAGTCGCGTCCGCCGACCAGTGCGCGCACGTCTCCGCTCGCCGGATCCATGACCACGACTGCGCCTTCCAGACAGGCCTGCACTTTGGGTGCACGACGTTTGGATGTCGTGTCCGCACTGACCGTCTTTGCGCACGGCAGCCCACGAAATCCAGGACGCGCTTCGATTTCGTCGATGCCGCTGGTGAGCGCACGCTGGGCGGTGCGTTGTGTGCTCGGATCGATCGTGGTGTGAATGCGATAGCCACCCTGCGCCATGTCGACACCGGCGCGCATCGCTTGTACGCGGACAACGTCGGTGATCCATGGCGACAAAAATTCGCCGGTTGGCACCGTGCGCACCGGCTCCCGCTGCGCGTTGTGTGCGGCGTCCGCAGTGATGTAGCCTTGCCCGGCCATCAACGCGAGAATGGTGTTGCGACGCTCGCGATTGCGCTCGGGATACCGGGCGGGATCGTACTGCACGGGACTTTTCGGCATGGCGGCCAGTGAGGCCGCTTCGGCGAGTGTGAGTGCCGACGCACTTTTGCCGAAGTACTGGCGCGCCGCTACCTCGATGCCGTAGGCGCCACGTCCAAAGGAGATCTGGTTCAGAAAGGCTTCAAGGATCTGCTCTTTGGTGTAGTGCTTCTCCATCTCGCGCGCGGCTTGTTGCTCGCGCAGCTTGCGCAGTGCCGACTTGTCGCGTCGATCAATAATGTCGGGGTGCATGTTGCCGACCAGCAGCTGGGTGATCGTGCTGGCCCCGCGCAGATTGCCTTTGGTAACGGCGTCCTTGAGGGCACCGGCGACGCCAACGAGATCGACGCCATCGTGCTGATAGAACCGTTTGTCTTCGACGGCGATAAAGGCCTGGCCGACAAACCGGGGTAACGTGCGCACCGAGATACTATGCCGTCGTTCGCGACCGATCTCGCCGAGTAGCGTGCCATCCCGCCCGAGCACGAGGGTGACCTG
>JAYSVL010000578.1:0-9872 GCA_043718595.1 Gemmatimonadaceae bacterium | reverse complement strand
CTCATGCCGCGCTCGAGCATGATCTCGATGGGGGCGCGACCATCAAACGGGTGCTCGACTCGGGGGCGGCGGAGCCAGCGTTCTGTCTCATGCGGCGCGCGCCGAAAGAAGCGCTGTAGCCCTTCGTAGATCCCGAGCAACAGGCTGATCCGCCTGAGCTGGTCGATGTTGAGCGGAGTCTTGGGGCCTTTACTCTTCCACACGTGCAGCGTCGGCCGAGAAATCGAGGCCCCCAGCAGGACGAGTTGCTGGCTCTCGGAGAGGCTCCACTCGTCCACGATGCCAAGGAACCCTCGAACCGCAGCGGCCGTGTAGCGCTGACGGGTTTCGGGGTCGCTTGCGGTCGCTATACTGTGCGTCATAGTCGCCTCTTGTCTTGTTTAAGACAATGTACGCTTCAAACAAGGCTTTGGCAAGTTCGGCGTTATGATGTTGCACAATGGAGTTGGAAGGTGAATATTATCAGTCATTATGGACTCGATAGGTAGATTTCTGCAACCACCAGCCGGGAGCTTCTTCCTGCTGGGGCCGCGGGGCACGGGAAAGTCCACTTGGGTCCGGCAGCGATTCCCGGACGCCCTGGCGGTCAACCTGCTACAGCCGGAGACCTTTCGCGACTTGGTCGCGCGTCCCGAGCGGTTGCGCGAGCTTGTGCTCGGCAACCGGGATCGACGCGACGTTGTCATCGACGAAATTCAGCGCGCGCCCGAGCTGTTGCATGTGGTGCATGATCTACTCGAGCAGCCGAGCGCGCCACGCTTTGTGCTCACCGGCTCCAGTGCGCGCAAGCTGCGCCGCGGTGGCGTGAACTTGCTGGCAGGCCGCGCGACGATGCGCAGCATGCATCCGTTCATGGCGGCCGAGTTACCGTCGTTTGATCTCGCACAACGATTGCGCACGGGGCTTGTGCCGTTAGTGGTGGCGGCAGCCGATCCGGCGGATACACTGCGCGCGTACGTGGCCGCGTACGTCGAACAGGAGGTGCGCACGGAAGGACTCGTGCGACGGATCGGCGACTTCGCGCGCTTTCTTGAGGTGGTCAGTTTTTCGCACGGCAGTGTGCTGACCATCAGCAACGTGGCACGCGAAACCGCTGTGCATCGCAAAGCGGTCGAGGGATACCTCGATGTGCTCGAAGATCTGCTGGTCGCCTTCCGCGTGCCGGTGTTTACCAAACGTGCGCAACGCGCAACCGTCGCTCATCCGAAATTCTACTTCTTCGACACTGGCGTATTTTGTGCACTGCGTCCGACGGGTCCATTGGACCGACCGGCAGAGGTGGACGGTGCAGCACTCGAAGGTTTGGTGGCGCAACATCTGCGCGCATGGATCGACCTTACTGATGCATCGCTCGACCTCTCGTACTGGCGCACGCGCACAGGTACCGAAGTGGATTTCGTAGTCTATGGCAACACGGATTTCTTCGCCGTGGAAGTGAAGAACAGCCACCGTGTGCGGGCGGAAGATCTACGCGGTCTGCGAGCGTTACTCGGCGAGTATCCGGAGTGTCGACCTATGCTGCTCTATCGCGGCACGTCAAAGCTGGAGGTGAGCGGCATTCCCTGCTGGCCAGTGGACGAGTTTCTTGCGCGATTGCGTCCTGGCGTGGATGCGGTGCCGAGGCAGGCTGCATGACGAAAGAGCTTCGCGACTGATGCAGGAATATCGAGAACATTATGGACGGCACGGCGGGAGCGATACTCGACGGCCTGGGCACGCGTGAACTGCTCGTGGTGCACGCGGACTCCGTCACGATTCGTGGCGTAACCTTTCGCAATACGGGAGCCAGCCAGGCCACCGATCGCGCGGCGCTTCGTATCGCGGACGCCTCGTTCTGTGTGGTGGACGGCAACCGCTTCGATAACACATTGTTTGGCATCTATCTGCAACGCGTGACGAACTGCCAGATCCGTCACAATGCGCTGCGCGACATGCGGGGTCGCAGACGGTGACCGGGAACGGGATCCACGCCTGGGCGAGTCGCGAGCTACTTTCCCGGAGCGTTCGCATGTTTTTTCGTGCAGCAGTTCGTGTGTTGTCCGCGATGACCGTGTTGTCGGTGTGTGTCGGGTGTGGTGACGCCGCAAAATCGGCACCGGCGAGTGCGAGCGTTGCGACGCCGGTGGAAAGCTCGCCGATGTCCTTCGATCCACAAACGATCACGCCTGGTATGCTCGCATTGGGTGATAGCGTGTTTCACGGACTCATCGGCGCGACGTCGTGTCAGGCATGTCACGGCCCGGACGGCGCGCAGGGCACCGTCGCACCGATTCTCAATGACTCGATTTGGCTGCACAGCGACGGCAGTTGGCAGGGGATCTACCAGACGATCGTGACCGGTGTGCCAGCACCCAAGCAGTTCTCGAGCATCATGCCACCGTATGGCGGCGCACCGCTCACACCCGAGCGAACGCGCGCTGTCGCCGCGTACGTCTACTTGTTGCGCAAGAAGTGACATCGCTGCACCATTTATGGTGCTATGGTGTCTTCCGCGATGCGCGACACTGAAACCGTCTCAATCTATGCGGTGCTCGGCGACGCCGCGCGCCGTCGCAGCGTGCGGTCGCTCGCGATGCAGAGCACGTGGTGCGGGTGTGTTGCCGTGTTTGTGTGGCGCGCATGGCCAACGCTCTGGTCGATCGGTGCGCTCTTGCTGATGGGCGCGCTTTACGCGGCGTGGGGACTGCTGGATCGCGCGCGCGTTTCGCGCACGGCGCCGCAACCGATCATGCGTCAACTATCGCTGCTGCTCGCGTCCGCCGCGACCGGACTCGCCATCGTCGGTGTTGTCGGACTCGGCGCTGCGATGTTTGCTGGTCACGGGCACAGTCCGTACGACGCGTGTGGTCCGCGCGCGACGACCGCGCATTGTTACGCGCTCAAAAATCCGGTGCGTGTAACGCACCTGCCCTGATTGCCTCCGTGCTGCTGGCGCCGAGCAGTGGCGCGTGCCAAAATGTGGTGTCTACTGCCGCGCACGTCGTTCAGCCAATCTCCGTGTAATGTCTACCGAGTTTTTCACAAAGCCGATTCTCAACTCCCCGTACGAGGCGCCGACACGTCACTGGGAACTCGACGAGTTTGGTCAGCCAACACAGAACACGGCTGACGGTCGTCGGAAGGCCTCGTTCGTTACACCGATTCCAAAGGCGAGGAAGCAGACCAAAGGACAGACTACGCTGGTTCTCGATGAAGGGAGAGGGCTTTCCACGGCTGCTCAGGCGTATGACATTCGGCCGCTGATTAGTGAATTGCGTGTGCAGGTGGATCGCTGGCGACAGTTCCGTATTCCGAACGACTGGCGCGTTACCCCCGAGACTCGGCGACTGCTCCAGCACTGGCGCACGCACACTTTCTCCGACATACGCCCGTTCTTCTGTCAAGTGGATGCCACGCGATGAAGATTTGGACGGGCGTAACCGACAATCGCTGGTATCAAAATCTCAGCGAGCAGCACGACCTCGATGAAGTGAATTTCTGGCATCCCATGGGTCGCCCGCCATTCAAGAATCTGCCCGAAGGAACACCATTCCTGTTCAAGCTGAAGCGCCCGTATCACCATATCGCGGGCGGAGGCTACTTCATCAAATACGAATCCTTGCCCCTCGAACTCGCGTGGGACGCGTTCGGTCAGAAGAATGGCGCGTCAACTTTCGGCGAGTTTCAGCAGCTCATCAACTCGGCTCGCGGCAAAGACGCGGACTTGGGGAAAGACATCGGCTGCAGCATACTCGGCGAACCGTTCTTCTTCGCAAGGAGAGACTGGATTTCGTTGGAGCAGGACTTTGCGGGCAACATCGTATCCGGAAAGAGTTTCGATACACTGCAAGCAGACGGCGCAAGAATTTGGAGCTCGGTGCAGCAACTGCTTCAAGCTCGGCCGCTGAGTATGAGCGCTGTTGCCGATCGCCCGGTTCTGTACGGGTCGCCGGTGCTTGTACGGCCTCGTCGCGGACAGGGGACATTCCGAGCGATCGTAACGAACGCCTACTCTCGTCGATGCGCAATCACAGGCGAGAGCACGCTGCCGGTGCTCGAAGCAGCCCATATCAAGTCCGTGGCCTCTGTGGGCCTCAACAATGCTTTCAACGGAATACTCCTGCGGTCAGATTTTCACAAGTTGTTTGATGCGGGGTTAATTACCGTCACGCCAGAGTACCGCGTGCTCGTGAGCAATCGCATCAAAGAGCAGTGGTTCAACGGGAAGGTGTACAACCGGTTGCATGGCGAAGTCCTTGCGTCGTTGCCGGATACCGTGAATGATCGGCCGCGCGCAGACCTGCTGACCTGGCACAACGAAAACGTCTTCGAACGAGGAATACGGAATGCTTAGCCAGGAGACGTTGACCGCATTGCTTGCGTTTCGTCGCGACAGAGCATGGCAGCAGTTTCATTCTCCGTTGAATCTCGTCGTAGCAATCTCGGTCGAAGCCGGCGAATTGCTCGAACTGTTTCAATGGTCGCTCCCGGACGAACGTCGACCGAGACCCGATCAGCGAATCGCAGTAGAACATGAAGTCGCCGATCTTGTCATTCTGCTGTCCTATCTCGCTAGCGACTTAGGAATCGACATCGAGACTGCCGTACAGGACAAGTTGGCGATTAACGCAGAGCGTTATCCTGTCGACCGGTCGCGCGGTAACGCCAAGAAGTATGACGAACTCTGAGCCCAGCAGATCCAACGGGACACGCACGCCAAGTGCGTGGGACGCGCGCATCGCTCGGCAGCGCGAGATCGACGCCAGCATCGCCGCCAAGGCCGACACCGAAAATCTGTTTGACAAGCCGTACGAAGACAAGAAGAAGGTGCGGGTCGCCGGTCCGTTCACCGTGGAATCGTTGTCGCCGCATCGCATGCTTGGTGTGGACGAACACGACGAAATCATCGACCGCGTCATGGAACGCAAAACGGGTTACGCCGTGGTGCGCGATTTCCCGTCCATGATTCTCGACAATCTCAAAACCGCCGGCGTGCAACAGGCAGCCAAGGCGGACAAGATCG
Source organism: Gemmatimonadaceae bacterium (assembly GCA_043718595.1). GTDB lineage: Bacteria > Gemmatimonadota > Gemmatimonadetes > Gemmatimonadales > Gemmatimonadaceae > Gemmatimonas. The sequence goes on along the minus strand of JAYSVL010000578.1, from coordinate 4,870 downwards.
AATTCACGTCACTCACTCCGTGGCCCGGTGATCTCGTCTGCGCGGACGGCCGCTACATGGAAGCAGGCGTGGAAAAACGCGCCGCCATTTTCATCGGCCCGGAGTTTGGCACCGTGAGCCGCCCTGATCTGGTGCAGGCCGCACGCGAGTCAGCAGACAGTCGCTTTGATGTGCTCATTGCCTGCGCGTTCAACTTTGAAGCGCACGCGACGGAGTTTGCGAAGCTGGGCAAAGTGCCGGTGCTCAAGGCGCGCATGAACGCGGACTTGCACATGGCCGAGGACTTGAAGCAAACGAACAAGGCCAATCTATTTGTCGTGTTCGGTGAGCCCGACATCATTATCATCCCCTCCGAACGCGGTCGCGTGCGCGTGAAGGTGAACGGCGTGGATGTGTTTGATCCGAGCACTGGCACCGTGCGGTCGGACGACACCGATGGCATTGCCTGCTGGTTCATCGATACCGACTACAACGAAGAGAGCTTCTTCGTGCGGCACGCGTATTTTCTTGGCGCGAACGATCCGTACAAGGCGCTCAAGACCACGCTCAAGGCCGAGGTCAATCAGGAGGCGTGGGAGACGCTCCACAGCGACACATCACGCGCGTTTGACAAGCCGAAGAGTGGGCGGATTGCGGTGAAGGTGATCAACCATCTCGGGGACGAGGTGATGAAGGTGTTCCGGGTGTACCTGACTACGCGGGGGTATTCCGTCTGCTCGCGCGGATGTTGGCCATCGCTACTGCATGATCTATGGTGTTACCGGCATGCGCGGACACGCTGCGCGCAATCAATTGTTCGTACGGAACTCCGAGATCGAATCGTCGCGTACTATCAACGACGTTCATGTCGAGCGGTTGATTTTTCGCTCCAGCGGTTTGGGCTTTTTTCATGGGTTTGTTTCGTAAACGATGTCTGCCAGCAATGACTGGCGGTTTACGCGCGTATCCGGCGATGTCGTTGTGAATTCTGCGCGGCCAAGCCTGACTCGACAATCTACCTACTTCGGTGTATATTCGGCTATGGCTCAACGCACAGGAATCGAGTGGACCGACTCCACCTGGAATCCGGTCACAGGTTGCACCCAGGTCAGCACAGGTTGCGACAACTGTTATGCTTTGACGCTCGCCAACCGGCTGCTCCGTGATGCGTACACCGCGCGCGAGCCCGAACGCGCTACCGCGCAGAATCGCGCCGATCCGTTCGCCGTGCGGACGTGGCCCGAACGACTTGAGGAGCCCCTGCGATGGACTGAGCCGCGCCGCGTGTTTGTGAACAGCATGGGTGACCTGTTCCACACGCACATTCCCGATGCGTTCGTGCGTTCTGTTTTCGAAGTGATGCTGGCAGCGGATTCGCACATCTACCAAGTATTGACAAAGCGTCCGAGCAGGATGGAGCGATTTGTTCGCCGCAACGCCGATCTGTTTGTTGCGGGTGTGGTGCCGCCGCACATCTGGCTTGGTACGTCGGTGGAGGATGAGGATGTCGCGTTCCGTGTTGATCACCTGAGACGCGTTCCGGCGAGCGTTCGATTCCTGTCCTGCGAGCCGTTGCTGGGCCCAGTCAGTCTCGAGCTGCGTGATATTCATTGGGTCATTGCTGGAGGTGAGAGTGGCATCAAGCACAGGGCGCTGTCAATCGATTGGGTGCGGGCTCTCCGTGATGCGTGTGCGGCAGTGAGCGTGCCGTTTTTCTTCAAGCAGGTGGGAGGGCGTACGCCCAAAGCTGGCGGGCGCATGCTCGACGGTAGAATGTGGAGCGAGTATCCAGACCGACTCCAGCTCGCGGACGAATGAGTGACGAGCCGCTGATCGTCGCTGACGATGGATTGTACACTCCGAAAATCAAGTCACACTCACTGGAGAAAATCCGCCTGCACAATCGATACGCCAGCATTTTTGCTACCGCCATGCGCAAGCAGTGGCCCCAGCTCGCGTACGTTGGACTATACTCGGGTGCTGGACGTGCGCATGTGAAAAACACTGGAAACATCGTCGAGACATCGGCATTGGCCGTGCTCAGGCAAGCGACTCCATTTACCGAATACATCTACGTCGACCACGACCTGACATGCGTGGAGGCACTTCGTGCAAGAACAGAATTATGCAGGCCTAGTGCAAAGGTCACGATAGTCCACGCCGACGTGAACGAGAGCGCCTCGGAGGTGCGACGCGCCCTGCCTTCGTTTAGGAAGGGCAATGGACTGCTATCGTTTTGTTTTATCGATCCGTTTGACCTTCAGTTTCGCTTTGATACGATCCGCGCGCTCAGCAATCTACGCATGGATTTTCTCGTACTGCTCATGCTCGGCGTCGATGCACGACGGAACTTCAATCAATACCGTGCTGATGGGGCATCAACCCGCATCGGCGATCTGATCGACTGTCCGGCGTGGCGAGAAGAGGCACCGACAAACCGACGAGTGGTACACTTTCTGATTCGCAAGTTTGACGATGCCATGCAGCGCGTGGGATATCTGTCTGCTGCCGATGACGTGCACATGGTGAAGATTCCGAACATGGGCGTGATGCTGTACGGTTTGGCGTTCTACAGCAAACACGAAACCGGTCGACGATTCTGGCGTGAGACTCGCACGAGCCTCAGCGCGCAGCTCGGGTTCGGGTTGTAGGTTGATGGGCGACGAATGGGAGTTCGTGCTGGCGCTTCCCAACCTTGAGATGAGTCCGAACAAACCATGCGGGCCATTTCGGAACGGAGACCGTCTGGATCTCGATTCGGGGACGATTGCGCTGATCAGCGGTTCGCATGAGATCGTCCGCAACATTATGCGCGCAAATACCGTGGTCGAGTGCATCCTAGGCTCGTTTCGAGACGCGGCCGCGCGTCCGTACACGCCCGCGGTGATTGTTGCGAGGACGTCGTCTCCGGCGGCGCTTCGGAACAGTGCGCGCGCGTTCAATGACTTCCGGAATGCCATTGCCGTGTGCGCTGTTCTACCCGCGCGTGCTCGCCTCGCATCTGGTGGCGGCTCAGGTTGGGACTCCTCGCCGAACCGGGACGTGTCGTCCGGATGCTGATGCATCTGGCCAAGGGCATGGAGTTCCGCGCCGTGGTGGTGGCGGCGTGCGATGACGACGTCCTGCCATTGCAGTCCCGCATCGAGTCGGTCACTGACGAATCAGATTTGGCCGACGTCTACAACACCGAACGCCAACTGTTGTACGTCGCGTGTACACGCGCACGCGATCATCTCTTGATCACGGCCGTTGCACCGGGCTCAGAATTCCTCGCGGACTTGTTCAACTCGCATCCAGCGTGAACCTCGGTCGGCGCGGTGAGACCACGCCGCACCCCCACGGACTCAGCGCCGAAGAGGTGCAGCGGCGATCGCTACTCCGGTAGCGTGCGTCCGCGAATGGCGCTAGTTGGCGGCGAAACAGTAGAACAGCCCCGCGCCACCGGTCGCGACGAGATTCGGCTGGCTGCACCCGCGTGACGCATGTGCAGAATTCCACGACGAGTTGCCGCCACCGGTGCGATCGCTGTGCCCAAGCATCGTGCTGCCGGTCGTCGCGTTGCTCGTGTAGTTGGCGCACGACGTATCAAACGTGCCACCAACAGCGCGACCAAATGAGTCTGAGCCGGTGATGATGTCATGCTGGTTCGGCGTGTCACCGACACCGTTCACCGGCAGCCCTTTCTCGTTGAGCGAGTTCGTCTTGTTGAGCTGAGCGCGATCGCGCATGATGTCGCCGTGCAGGTCGGCCACGTTGGCCGCGATTTGTGCGCCTTTCGCGTTGTGCCATGGGCCTACGCCAATACGATCACGCGCGTTGATCGGTTTGCCATCGGCACCAACTGCGCTCAAGTATGCGCGCCACGTGCGGCCGGCCGGTAAACGCACACCGGTCGCATCAGCAAGCGTTTGGCAGTGAACGTCAGCGCCAGCAAGCCCGCCGAGATTGGCGCCGTCACCCTTGCCAACGCTCGTGATGAAGAACGTCATCGGCGCCGGTGGTTGCGCACCGGCAGCCGGGGCGCCTTGCGCCGAAGTTTGCACGAACGCTACAGTGGAGAGCGCGAATAGAATGCGAGTGTGTCGAATCATGCGGGTACCTTGAGCGAAAGGGTGCGGCAAATCTGTGGTGCCGGCCGCCAAACGTCGAGCGCCACGAGGCAGATGGACGGCTGCGGCATCGGCTGAGTGCGACGAGATTCCCCGATGCGCCACTTGCTGCCATTGTGACGTCGCTACGTTGCCCGAGCAGCTTTTATGCCGAGCTGGGCGGCCAACGGCTGAAGCTGCGGCCAGTGCAGACGCTCCACGCCGCGACGGCAGGATAGGCCCCAAGCATCACGACGCGATGTTTCATTAACGCAACGTAGCTCGGGTGCTGCCTTCGCGACGCGTGAATCATTTGCTCGATCAATACCCGATCACTACCAGGCCCGGAACGCGCTCGAATTCCTGTTTGTTGGCGGTCACCACGCTCATGCCGTTGGCACGGGCCGTCGCGGCGATCCACAGATCGTTCGTGCCGATGAGCCGACCGGTCGAGGCGAGGGCGCGGTAGAGCTCTCCATACTGCCAGCAGACTTCCTTGGTCCAGGGCAGCACGGGATACGGGCGACAGAGCTTGTCCCAGTCGAGCCGTTGTGAGGCGGACTGCCCGCAGGCCAACTCCCCCGCCACGGTGAAGGTGATGAACAGGGAGTCGTGGGGATGATTGGCCAAAAAGTGGTCCACTCGCTTCGCTCCCCCTCGTCTCGCCTCACGCTCGGCCGTGATGATGAAGTTCGTGTCGAGGATCAAGCCCACGGATCATCAGGAACGGGATCGTGTTTCGCGGCTTCCTCCAGAGCGTCGAGATACTTGTCACTGACGCCACTGCCGCCATTCCTCAGGTA
>JAYSVL010000577.1:0-3261 GCA_043718595.1 Gemmatimonadaceae bacterium | reverse complement strand
CGTACCACATGCGCTGCGGTGGGAGCTGGCCGAGCGAACTGCCGCCGGACAGCTGCACCGCGCCCGCGAACGCGCCGATCGAACGCGCCAGTGAGAGTTGTGCCATGTAGCGTCCGTAACCTGAGCGTGCATCAGCATCGGTTACCGCACCTTCCAGTTGCATAACGCTCGTGAGTTGCAGGCCGCTCGGACTGCCGATCGTGCGTGATCCGTCAATTGCCACGCCTGCATAGCGCGCCGTAATCGCAGTGATGTTGCTGTCGCGCATTGGCCGGCCGAGCGACCATGTGGCGTTGGTACTGGCGGATTGCTGACGCTCGGCGAATACGCGCCATCCCACACGCGCGTCTGACGATAGCGGGGCCGATGTGTATGCGAGCTCGAGCCCGGCGCGGCGATAGTAGTAGCCTTCATCGCGGCCGAAGAGGAGCGCACCGAGCGAGCTACCCGCCGAAAGCGGATTGTCGTCGCCCACGGCAGCAAGCCGACGATAGCCGGCAAGTGTCCACGTGTGTTGCAGGTCGGTGCGTTGCACTTCGAGCGTTGTATTGGGCACCAGATCTGCCATGCCAAGCCGACCGGTGAGCACGACCGCATATCCCGCACCGAGTTGTTGTCGCACGGCGACGCCGAGGCTCAATCCTTCCACGCGATTGTAGCGCAGCAGGCCAGCGCCCGCATGCACGGTCGGGCGCTGGAGGGCGAAGAGGGGCTGCACGCGCATCGACATCACGTTCGCCACCAATGCAGCCCGTGCCTTGGTGCCGAAAAGATCTGCAGTGTCTGGCGCTTGGTCCGGCGGCAATGCGGTGGACGCAGCGAGCGTGCGCCGATCGCACGGGACGCGTGTGAGCACCGGCGTCGGGTCATCGGCGGCAAAGCGCACGTCGGAGTAGAACGCGCTCGTGTCGCAGGCAGGATCGGCGGCGCGCCAGGCGGGGATCTGCCCCTTGCTCACGGAGTCGCGTCGCGCGCGCTGGACCGCCTGGATCGAATCCCGTCGCTCCGCGTTGCGGAGCGTGAGCGGCTCCACCGGCGGCACAACGATCGGTGGTAAGCCTGCCAACGAGTCGATGCCATTCACGGCATCGTAGCGGAAGCTTTCCTCGAGGCGATACGGCAAGCGCGCGATACTCACCTGCACCACGCCTTCGGCGTAACGCGCGCGCGGCAACCAGAATCGTCCGTCATACAGCGCGTACTCGAGCGTGACGGCCTGCATCTGTCCACGCACGCCGGGGAGGAGGGGGCGCACAACGCGAGGCACGTTCTCCGAGAGTTGCCTGGCAGCCGCAGAGTCGATGTCGCGCAAGTTGAGCCAAAAGTCGAAGGGTGCCGCAAAGCGAAACGCGGCGCGTACCAGTGTGCCGCGGTCTTCGTCGAACCAGAGCGAGCCCACCACCAGATTCCACGCGACCCTGCGCGGACGCACACGCAACTCGCGAATGCGAATGAGTGTCGTGCTGGCGCGGATGCTGGCGGTATCACCGCTCTCGTAGACGTAGTACGCCTCCGCACCATCGGCCATCGGATGCACCATCTCGCGATCGTCCACCTCACCGGCGACGATACCGGTGCCCACCCACAGTTCATCGCGTCCCGGATAGTACGGCACCGAGGCGGAGATCGACGCTTCATTGTCGTCGATGGAGTTCCGCGGGATCATGCCACTCGACATGCGCGCACCCTGCACGTCCACCACCACGCCGCGCTCACGCTGCCATCGCACGCGCGAGGCATTTTCGTAGGTGACGATGTTGCGCATGCGCGCGTTCTCGCCAAACGCCACACCGAACGAGAAGCGCTGCAGCGAGCGCACGTCGTAACCCAGGAGCGCCGAGTCCTGGTGCAGTCGCGCTGCACGTGCGCCCAGGAGCAGGTTGCGGGCTGCGGTATCGCTAAATGCGGTCGCGCGGTGCGCATCCGTGACCGTGAGGTGACGCGGCACGCCAACGCGTTTGCCGCCACTGCCCACGCCGCCGATGTTCAGCGAGTTGATGCCCGAACAAACGGTGTCGGGCGGTGCGCCAGCGGGGAGTTTTCTCGGATCACACGGCTTCGGGCCGGTCGTGACACTGATCTGCAACAGCATCGCGAGCGGGGCGAGCATATCGGGCGGTCTGGATGGTGGTATTCGGGTGGCGCGAGCACCGGGCGGGATACGCGGCGTTGTACACGCGCTCGCATGAATGGTTGACGCGTCCGCCCGTTCAGAAGACGGGTTGACCAAACTTCATCGACATACTAGACTAGTCATCTGCCTAGTCTGTTATCCCCCGAAGGCAAGACCGTTATGCATATCTGGCCAGTTCAGGACGCCAAAGCCCGGTTTAGCGAGTTTCTGGATGCCTGCATCACCGATGGCCCTCAACTGGTGACCCGCCGTGGCACCGAGGCCGCCGTGCTGGTTCCGATTGCAGAATGGCGTCGTCTCCAAGCCGCCGCTCGCCCATCGCTCAAGCAGTTACTGCTCGCGGACATTGCGCGCGCCGAGACGCTGATGCCGGAACGAGGTCGAGCTCGCCGCAGGCAGGCCGTGACCCTGCGGTGACGACGATGTACTTGCTGGACACCAACGTGGTCTCCGAATTGCGAAAACCGCGGCCCCATGGAGCCGTTGTGGCGTGGCTTGAGTCAGTGGACGACGCGAGTCTACATGTTGCAGCCGTGACATTGGGCGAGATTCAGGCTGGCATCGAGCTCACGCGAGAGCACAACGCCGCGAAAGCGGCAGAGATCGAACACTGGCTGGATCAGGTGACTGGCTCTTACAACGTGCGCGACATGGACGGGCCGGCATTTCGTTGCTGGGCCAAGCTGATGCACAGAAAATCAGACGCGTTGTACGAAGACGCCATGATTGCAGCGATTGCCAAGGTTCATGGACTCACTGTCGTCACGCGCAACGTCGCCGACTTTGCCTCATTCGAACTTGACGTACTCAATCCGTTTGAGTTTGGTGCCAGGGCCTGACGCGCGCTACGCCGGGTGATACGTGGCGACGATCTGGTACGCTTTGCGCATCTCCTCGCGCGAGTAGCGACCGGCCAGGGCTCGCATCACGGCGGCCTTGTCGGCATGAATTGAGAGTCCTTGCGTTCGCAGTTCGTCGTAGGCCGCACGCACCCGTTCGCGCTGCTCGAACTCGCGGTTCACTTCGGTGATGGTCGCATCGATGTGCGGCCGAAAGCGCTCGATATCGTCGAGTTGATATTCTTCGAGCAGCAGCGGCAACAGTGTTTCGTAGGAGAGCGTGTCGCT
>JAYSVL010000576.1:0-3270 GCA_043718595.1 Gemmatimonadaceae bacterium | reverse complement strand
TCGGTGAGATTGCTGATGCGCTCGAGCGCGTCTGGGGGCGCTACCAACCGTCGATGTAGCGCCCCACAGCTCTGCCTTATCGCAGCGCGTTACGGCGTAATTGGTTTTGTTTTTGGTTCGAGTTTCGCTGACCAGAGTCCCGAATTGAAGTCGGTGAAGAGCACGTGGCCCTTCCAGGGCATCGCGTTCATGACGAACGGCGCGTTCGGGGTGAAACCGTCTGGATCGTACGACTTGAACACGGCGATCTCGCGGCGCTGGTCGGCCAGGTTCCCCATGAGCTCTCCGGAGACGTCGACCACGCGAACGCCGCCGTCGTAGTACGCCTGATAGAGGATATCGTCTTCGACAATGATGTCGTGTGACCCGTAGTCCTCGAGATGATAGCGGCCCACCTTGCGCGGGTGCAGCGGATCGGTGGCGTCGACGATGTGTGTGTACCCGCCAGACGTTTGTGCGATGCCGTTGCGTGGCGGTTTGCCATCGGGACCCGCTAGCGAGTACTTCGTGCCTTCCCACACACGTCCGGTGCGACTCATCTCCTCGTCGCCAATGAACAAGTACGTGCGCCCCGTGGACTTTTGATAGTACGGATAGATCTCGTGTCCGGAATTGACTGGAAACACGCTGATCAACTTGGGCTTTTGTATGGTTCCGCCGTACTTGCCGTTGCCCACATCAACAATCACCGTGCCCACGCCACCTTGTGCCGAATAGGCGATACCATCGCGCACCCACAAGTCATGAATCCGCGCGTTCGGGTGCTGGTATTCGCTGACGTACGTCGGCTTGGTGATGTCCTTCACATCGATGATCACGTATTTTTGTCCACCGGAAATCGCATAGAGATGTTCATTGGTGGCAAACATGTTGTGTACACCGCCGGTCAGCTCTTGATCAAACGTGGACGCAATTTTCGGATGCGCTGGCACCGCCAGGTCCAGAATGACCACACCATTCACCCGATTCGACGCCCCTTCGCGGGACAGTGCTGCGTACCGACCATCGGGCGATACGGTCACGTCATTAATTGTGCGCGCATCAATGCGAATGGAGTCCGTCTTCACAATGTTGCCCAGATCGGTAATGTCGAATATCAACGCGTACCCGTCACCGCCCCACGTGCCCACGATGCAGTAGTCGCGCCCATCCTTCCCCGTCCACGGCCACAGGTCTGATGTATGTGTCGTGTTCACCGAGCCACGACCGGTGACCGTGATGCGACGCACCACGTCACGCGGCTTCACCTCAATCACTTTGCGCGCGGTCACGTTGCCAGACGAGGCGAGCAGCGTGAACAGCCCAGGTGCGTTTGCCGTAAAGCGCCCCCAGTCGATGATGCCAGGTCCCCCTGGTGCGACGGTTGTGTCATCGGGCGTGTAGGTGTAGCTCCACGTCATTGCGGCATCCTTCACGGGAAGGCCCGCCGTGTTCTTCGCTGTCGCGAGCAAGTGAATGACATCGCCGGTATTGATGACATCTTCCTTGATGCCGATCGCGATGCTGGTAACGGGGTTGCGGCTGATGACGTATCGTTGCGCAGCGCTGACGCCTTCGGCTTCCGCAGTGATGACCACGGTGCCGGCACGCTGCGCGGTCACATTACCAAACCGGTCTACCGTGGCCACAGCGGCATTGCTTGAGCGCCAGGTAACCGGTAGCCCAAGTCGTGGGCTGCCGTCGGCATGCGATCCGCTGGCGCGATGGGCGATCGTGACGCCAGCGTACAAGTGGCCGGTATCCGGTGCGATGGCAATGCGCGCCAGCGCGGGCCAGGTGATCAATACCGGAATGTCGAGCGTGATTGGACCTGTCGCCCCGGCGGCCGTCGCGACTGCGGTGAACGATCCCGCCTTGAACGCGCGCACCTCACCATTGCTGAAGGCGACGGCGGCGCGCGGCCCGCCAACACGAACGGTCGCGTCGGTGATCACCCGGCCCTGTGCGTCATACGCCGTAATTTTGTACGGCTGCGACTCGCCGGCACGAATGGTGATACGCGCCGGTTCGGCGACGAGTCGCGCAACCGGCGCCTGCGCGACGAGCTGCGCCAGGGGCAAGCACGCGGTGAGCGCGAGTCGGGCAAAGCCTATCGTGACGAACCGCATCAAGTGCGCTACGTTCATATCGGTACGCTCCAGTCAAGTGACGATGGTGACACCAGCGCCACGGTCAACAGCAAGTGCCACGCCCGTCAGCAGACGTCCTCCCCGGCCAGCTCTCCATCATGCCCTCTGACTCTGTCCCTCGCAAGCCGACGGCACGAAGCCCGAAACGCAAAGCACTCGGGCGTGTAGTGCGCGGCGGGGCCGTGATCGCGGTTTTCTGTGCGCCCAGCGTGAGTGTTGCGCAAGAACGTGTCGCGCCGATCATGACGCCAACTGTGACACCGGCTAGGCCGGTTCGCGACTACTGGGTGTACGTTGGCGCCGAATCGGCGGATAAAATCCATCGCGTGCGCTTTGGACCGGCCGGCACCGTCGTTGAGCGCACGATCGAGATTGGCGAACTGGCGGCCGAGATGGAGGGACCGCACGGGCTCGTGATTTCCGCTGACGGAAAGTACCTGTACATGACCACCGGCCATGGGTCGCCGGACGGAAAATTCTGGCGGTACGCGCTCGGTCCGGACACACTCGTTGGGCCCGGCGTCTTTCTCGGCAACTTTCCGGCATCAATTGACGTCACGCCAGACGGACTCTACACCTTCTCGGCGAATTTCAATGCGCACGGCGACATGATTCCGTCGACCGTGTCTGTGGTGTACACACAGAACAACACCGAAGTCGCGCGCATTGTGACGTGCACCATGCCGCACGGCAGTCGTGTGTCGCCCGATGGCAACCATCAGTACTCGACATGCATGATGGATGATCAGTTGGTCGAGATCGACACACGAACGTTCGACGTGTCGCGCCGTTTTTCGCTGACGAAGGGCAAGGAAGCGCCGCTCGCGGCCAATAATACCGGTGCCATGGCTGGATCCGGAGCCATGGCGGGGATGGATCACGGCGCACACGACGTGAAGGGGATGAGTGTCCCCGCGTCGGCCAAACCCACTACGGGCCCGACGATCGATCCCGCGCAGGCCGGCCGTGCTGCGATGGGCATCGACAAACATGCGATGGAACCCAACAGCTGCTCACCAACATGGGCGCAACCGTCGGTGAACGGTGAGCGCGTCTTTGTGGCCTGCAACAAGTCGGACGAAGTACTCGAGATCGATACGAAATCGTGGACGCTGGTGCGTCGTCTGAAAACGGGACGCGG
>JAYSVL010000575.1:0-3298 GCA_043718595.1 Gemmatimonadaceae bacterium | reverse complement strand
TTGCACCTATCCACATGCAACTGTGCACGCGGTTTTTGAGTTTCAGGACGGACACTAACTAACTGCCATTTGAACCACGGGGGACACAGGGTTCACAGGGGGTGGCAGTCGTAGGCACCGATGCCAATCAAAACTTTTAGAAAATTTGGAATGAACCGCGTTCGTCAAACGAGACCCCTGTGTTCCCCGTGACCCCTGTGGTTCAAAAATGCTTTTCCAATTTTTCGGCAACACTAAAGCCGGTCGGTCGCTCCTTCGACACATTCGCATGACGTTCGAGCGCCGTTCCCACGCGCGCAATCGTCCCTTCATCAAACAATCGGCCAATCACTGTGACACCGTGCGGAACTCGGCGCGGCGGATTGAATCGCGGCAGCGGGTTTTTCGGGTCTGGCGCCCAGTCACTCCGCGCTTCCGACACATTCATAAATCCTGTTCGCAGTGTGAGCGACGGGTGTCCCGTAAAGTTCGTCACCGTGAGCGCTTCGTCGCGCAAGGAAGGCACGAGCAACAAATCGACGCCTTCAAACAAACGCGCCAGCTCTTGAGCAAATCGTCGGCGCAATCGATCCCCTTGCACGAAATCCGCTGCCGACAGAAAGCGCGACATACGAAACAGATTCGGCCACGCGTCGGGCACCTGCACCTTGAGCGTACGGCTCTTCCCCGACAGCGTCCACTCTTCGAATGATGCGGCCGCCTCGGCAAACAACACCAACATCAACCCGTTGTGTGGAATATCAGGCCATTCCAAGTCCACGGTAGTGAGGCCGAGTGTGCGCAGTGACGCTACCGCTGCACGATCAACGTCGGTTGCCGGTGCGTCTTTCATCCACGCTGGAAAGACCCCGACGCGTAACCCGGCAACGCGGGCACTTGCATCGTAGTCAAGCACGCTCGGCACGCTCGACACATCGCCAGCATCGTGCCCGGTGATCGCCTGCAACACCAGCATCGCGTCCTCGACCGACCGTGTCATCGGGCCAAGCTTGTCGAGCGACCAGCACAACGTCATCGCGCCCGTCCGCGGCACGCGGCCAAACGTTGGGCGCAATCCCGTCACGCCGCAGCGCATACTCGGCGCCACTATGCTGCCGCCAGTCTCACTGCCAATCGAAAAACCAACCAACCCGGCTGCCGTCGCCGCGCCAGGCCCCGCGCTCGATCCCGATGCTCCTTCTTCCACAAGCCAGGGGTTCATCGTCTGCCCGCCGAACCAGATATCGTTGAGCGCCAGTGCGCCGAGGCTCAGCTTCGCAATGAGGATGGCACCCGCAGCCTCCAGTCGCTTCACGACGATCGAGTCAGTGGTGGGGACGCGATCCCGGAATGGCTCTGCACCGTATGTCGTGGCAATGCCCGCAGTATCGAGCAAGTCCTTTACGCCAAACGGAATCCCGTGCAATGGTCCGCGGTACCTGCCCGCCGCGATCTCTGCATCTGCGTCGCGCGCACGCTCCAGCGCGCGCTCGCGCGTGATCGTGATAATGCTGCGAATCTTGCTGTCATGCTTCGCAATGCGATCGAGGTAGATCTGCGTCAGACGTGTGGACGTGAGCTGCTTACGTTCGATCCAACGCGAAAGCGACGTGACGGGAGCAAACGCGATGTCGTCGTCATGACTCGGTAGCGATTCCACAGCACCAGTGCTGCGGACGAATCGATCTCGTGTCGCCACCGAAAGTCCAACCGCGGCCGACGGATTCCACACCGTGGCCGGCGCGAGATCGTCAGGGAGCGGTACGAGGCGTGGACCTGTACGACGCTCAAGCGTTGACGACAACGTGCGACCCCAACTCTCGGCCATCATCGCGCGCTCGTCGGCCGTGCTGGTGACCTGCATCAGGTTTTCCGCCGCGGCAAAGTCGCTCGCCGTGACCGGTGGTCCAACCACCGGTGCTGTGCCGAATGCCACGGGCGCTCCGGGGGTGTTAGGCGCGCCCGAAGTTGTCGCAGGCGTCTGGTCCGCTCCACGACATGCCGCCGCTACGCCGACAAGGGCGACAGGCGCTTTGATCAGGAATTGACGACGCGTGTTCATCGACGATGCTCCCTGTGATGCGAGTGAAACGTCAGCCTATGAGCTCACCACCCCACGTCGCCGGATCGACATCGGCGATCGTCTGCGTCAGCGTCCACGCATGTCCCGCCGGATCCAGTACCTGCGCCTGGCGCTCACCATACGGATAGTCTGTTGGCACACTTAGGCCGACTGCGCCGCTGGCGATCGCGCGCGCATATGTCGCATCAATGTCAGCAACCCGCACCATCAAGGTTGCCGGAGGACGCCCGCCACTCGCTGGAACGCTGCTCGCGTCCCACGCAACCGCGACAACGGCACCGTTGCCAAGTGTCAGTTGCACACGATGTCCGGGAATGCGCAATCGCTCCTGACAACCGAGCACCTCGCGCAACCATGCGACGGCAGCGTCCAGATCCGGATAGCTGCGCACCGGAATAAACGTCGCCTCGGGAATGGAGCGATTCTGCGGCAAGCGACGCGTCGTCGACGTCGGCGCCGTCGGTGCAAGTGCCAACAGTGTGCGTTCCATCTGCTCAAGCAGTATCGGCCACGCTTGTGCGTGCCGATCGCGCGCTGCGTCGGTAGGAAAACCATCGTGCGTCAGTACAACCGTGGTCGTATCGGAGTCGGCGTCTGGCGTCAGACGGACAGACAGTGTGGTCTCCACACCACCCGTGCCGACGGTCACCCAGGTGAGCGCCACACGCTCATTCGGCACCAGCTCAAGAAATCGTCCGTAGTGTGGATGCCGCTGCGTCGCCCGGCCGTCGTCGAAACGCTGTACCACATGGAAGTGAAATGGCGCGCCAACGTGCGGCGACATCTGCACGGAGTCCGGCTCAGCGAACCACGTCGACCATCCCGTGGTCCACGCTGCGTAGAGCGCAGGTGCGGGCAGCTGCATGCGGCGAGTCACGCTGAGTGCGAGGGCGTTGTTCATCGGTCGAATGTACGGTGATCGAGAAATGCGCGTTGCTCGCACGTGTCAGTCAGACCGTCACACTGCGGGCACGGCGCACTGCAACCTACACTTGAGGTCGCCGCAGATGCAAAAACGCATGAACGTTCTCCGTCATACATGCTTGCGACAACATCCCGAACGTGCGAGCACTTGCGGCGTCGAACCTGCGGCGCGCGGCGTTCGGATTTCGTTGTACCAACCTCATCGCAGAGGATTAACTAGTGTCCGTCCTGAAACCCGGTACTTTCGGATTATTGCCCATCGTTTTGGGCGCGTGAACGCGGTGCCGGGCGTTGATCGCGTGCGTGCACGTC
>JAYSVL010000574.1:0-3299 GCA_043718595.1 Gemmatimonadaceae bacterium | reverse complement strand
GGCAACGCCTGCGTCACGCAATACGCGGCCCATGCGAGACAGGCGACCACACCAAACTGACACCAGCCGAGTGCACGTCGCGGATCGGGGGACGTGCGGGCGAAGAACGAACCAGCGCTGCTGCCAATGCCCAGTCCGACGAGTACCGCTGCGAGAATAAGTGAGAACGTGTACGTGGTGGCGCCGAGCAACAGCGTCAGCAACCGTGTCCAGATCACTTCAGCGCCGAGCGCCGTTGCACCGGACAGGGCGATCGCGAGAAACACAGGTCCCGTCCCAGCCGGAATCGCGAACAACGAACTCGGCGTGCCCTCGTCAGGCTGCGCCTCGTACGTGGTCACCTTGGCGAGCGCGAGTCCAGCCAATGCCACCGCGATGTTGAGCGCGACCGCGACGTACGTGGCAACCGCATTGTCATAGAGGCGCAGCAGATAGAAGCCCGCCAGCAAACAGCCAAACACGGCACCGGCAATGTTGCCGCCGTAGAAAAAACCGAGCCAACTGACACCGTACGGCGTCGCTTGCACCCAGCGCGCGACCGCTGGCAATGTCGCACCCATCAGCACCGTGGGCAGTGCCAGACAGAGCGCACAAAAGAGTCCGCGCACCAGCAGTCCGCTAAAGCCAGGTCCGCCGAGCGACGTGTACAGTCCACCGGCATACGGCAACACAAACAAAATGATCAAACCACACACCGCAATCCCCGCTTCCAGTTTCGCGTAGACGCGCAACGGATGCTCACCTGGTTTGACGAACTTGGAAAAGAGCAGCGAGCCGGCACACATGCCGCCCATGAAGGTGCCCAGCACAACACCCATCGAGATCGCGTTCGAGCCGACGATGAGTGACAGCGCCTGATACCAGACAATCTCATATATGAGCGCGGCACATCCGGAGCCGACGAACAACAGGAGCATCAACGGGAGAAAACGATTGATGTCGGATTCGGCGGCGGTACGTTGATTCATCGTGAAACTGAGGGAGAGGGGAGACTTGGCGACTATCGAAGGACCAGCGCGCGTGTGCTTGTCACAGGTGACGCACCGGCGATGGTGGACGAGAGTTGCAAACGGTAGGTGCCCGGAGCGAGACGAGAGAGGTCGAGAATAATGCTTCGCATCTGTAAGGGCACCGTGCCTTCAACGCGCTGGAGGGCCCGACTGCTGCCGCGTTCCTCACGCCAGCGGATGGCGAGGCTGCCGACCGTCCCGCGACCGAGCCCAAAGATGCCACCGACGCGCGACAGCACGCCGGGCTGGTCTTCGCGGTCCATGCGCACTTCCAGTTCGACGTCATCGGCGGCGGTAAACCCATACCCTTCCCAGTAGACGCCGATCTTTCGCCCTTTGGACAGTGTAGTTGACCCCAGCATGCGACGCACGGCGAGATCGGCATCAAGCGTGACGCGATCGTCCGCCGGTGGATCAAAGAGCAGTAGCTGGGACAGCGCGTTCTCGTTCCCAAGTGCATTGAGCGGCGCGACCACAGCGAGACCAAATCGTGTGCGTGCGGCGGGAAACGACGCGTCTCCGGGAATCTCGATGCCAACAAACGCGTCGCCGCCAGCCACCATCGTCTCCACTCGCGCCGGTTGCCCAACCACGCCCTGCGTGTCACCGGCCCCCGTCACGTCGACCACGTTGTGCGAAACAAACAAGGACACCGACGTTGGCGTCCCTGCAGGTCGCACAAGTTCGGTCGCATCGAGATCGCCGGCCCAGACGAACCGCGTCGCAGTCGCGCGTCGGAGCATCACCGTTTGTCCGAGCGGCAGTGAAACGACGCGACTGCGATCGCGCGCAAAGTGCTCTGCTGGCCACCACTCGTCATCGTTGCCCGGCGCGTTGAGTCGCCAGTCGGCCGATGTCGCACGAAATGGTTCGCGTAGTGCAGCAGTTGTTGGCACGGTGTGCAAGCGGTCGCGCGAGTACTCACGCACCACATACGGTGGCGCGGTGTCTGCGCCTTGCGCCAGCAACCAGCCGTCGTGACCACGATCGGCGGCGGCACCGCCCCAGTACATCTGCGTTGGCCAGCCGTAGCGCAACAGCGTCTCTGTCACCGCCTCTCCGCCAAACTTTGCCGCCCAATGTTGTCGTCCATCAAAACCCAGTGACGACAACAGTAGTGCGGTCACCTGTCGCGCCACATGCTCGGCGCGACGCTCATTCCCCGGTTCGACATACAACGGATCCGACAACACCCACAACGTCGCGTTGAACTCGGCGCGTGCACGACACGACATCGCGCTGTATGCCTGTTGTGCGTCGGCCTCAAGCAGCATACGGATATCGGTCCACGCACATCGTGCATCGTCGGACAGACGCGCGGCGGCGCTGCTAAACAATGAATCGGCGCCGCGTACATCTCCGGCGCGATAGCGAATCAGCCCGCGCAGCAACTCACATCGCGCCGCGTCCGTCGCACATGCCGCCGCCGCTTTCGTCGCACCGGCGATATCACCGACATCCAGCGCAAATCGCACGCGTTGGCCGGCCATGTGTGCGTCACCACGCAATTGTGTCGCCGCCGTGTCGAGCAGGGCGCGCAACCGTAAGCGCAGAATCCCTATCGTTGCCCGCTCCCGCGGCCGGAGCGCGTTGTCGAGAAAGCGGCGTTCGTCTTCTATAGATGGTGCGTCGAGTGGATACCAAATGGGGCAGGTGGCGTGCGACCGCGTCTCGCCGCTGATGACGCGGCGTTTGATGCGGAGCGGCGTCGCAATCCAGTGGCAGTGCAGGGCGAGGGTCCGCAGGTCGGCATCGCGGACGGCCTCACCCGTTGGCGGCGGCTGTTCGTGTTGCGCGTCTTGCCACGCGTATCGCCACTGGTTCAGAAACTCGCGGGTGGCGGAGTCGACGCGTGCGCGAAGCACCGAGTCACTGCTCGCTGGCACGAGAGGAATCGCCTGTGCCGGACTCAGCTGTAATGATAGCAGAAGGAAAAACACGGGGCGAACCTAGCACCTAACTACAACAACAAACAGCATTTGACGCAGAGGAAAGCCGAGGATCGCAGGGTTACGCGGGACAACAACGGCAAAAAAGGTAAAAATTGACCATGAGGTTGGGCCGACGACCGCAAAATTACACTGAAGTAAGGTTTGAAGAAGTCCTCCGCGCGCTCGGCGGACCTCCGTTTTGCCTCTGCGTCATAATGCTGTTTTTTGTTGTATCGCTGTAGGCGGGCTTTCGTTGTCAGGCACGTCCAGAGGAGTGTTGAGCGCGTTGAAGACGAACATTCTGGCACGGACGGCTGACCGCCAGCGCAATTGGCAACGGCGAGTGACGTAGGTGTTG
>JAYSVL010000573.1:0-3299 GCA_043718595.1 Gemmatimonadaceae bacterium | reverse complement strand
CGCCACCAACACTCGCCGCGTCAACCAAAATGTGTCTGGCCCATCGTACATAAGCAGCCCCGCAGGCGCATGTTTGGCATACTCGTCAAGAAAACTCTCCAAGTGCCGCGCATCACTCGTTCCTACGCGCGACGACGCCTTCACCTCGATTGGCAACACGCGCTGTGCCGTTTCGATCACGAAGTCGACCTCGGCGCCTTTCGTCGTACGCCAGTGCAAGATGGATGCGCGTGATCCCTGCGTCTCCGCCCATACACACAAGTGCGTGGCGACAATGTTTTCCAGATGTGCACCGCGCGGCGCCGACTCACCCGCGAGGTGCATTGCCACACCGGTATCGCTCCAATACAACTTGGGCGACTTGATCAGCCGCTTGGTACGATTGACGGTGTATGCCGGTATTCGGAGCAACTGATACGACATCTCCAACACGTCGTGGTAGCGCTGCACCGTTGTAGGCGACATGCCAAGGTCACGTGCAAGGCTGGCTTGCTGCTGAATCCCGCCAACTTGCAATGCGGTTGCGGTCATGAGACGACGGAAGTCGGGCAACCGGTCGATGGCAGTGAGGTCGCGCAAGTCGCGTTCAAGCCAGGTTCTTACGTAGCCGTCAAACCAGATGCGCCGCTCGTCGTCACTCGACAACGCCGTCGCCGGCGTCGGGAAACCTCCGCGCCGCGCCAACGCCATCCACGATTCGTGAACGTTGGGCTGTTCGCCAATCAGTTCGCGCCACGCGGCGGGATCCATGCGCAACAGCTCGCACCAGGTCCCTGCGGTTTCACACGCACGCTGTTCGCGAATCGTCATTGGCCAGAGCGTTACGTACGATGCACGTCCCGACAACGAATCGGCGACCGACTTGAGCAGCAGCAGATTCGCAGATCCGGTGAGCAGGAACTGACCTGGCACACGGTTCGCATCGACGGCGCGTTTGACCGCAAGCAGCAACGACGGCTCCCGCTGGACCTCGTCCAAGGTGAGTCGCGGCGCCTCGGCCAGGAGCTGATCGGGAGCATTTCGGGCGCGATCCTGGACGGCAGGATCGTCGAGAGTCAGAAACGTGCGGCCCGCCATCGCGTCGGCTAAGCGCACCAGCGTGCTCTTCCCTGTCTGGCGAGCTCCGGTCAGCACAGTCACGGGCATCACGCCGAGCGCGTCGCGCAAGGCCGACTCAGCCATTCTTGGCAGGTAGTTTGGTGTCATATCAACACATTACGGGTGATAATCACCCATGTAAAGGGAGATTATCACCCGTCGGTCGCCTTAAGCTCGCCTACACCGCGTCCGACAACGACGAGAACGTGAAATCCCGCACCTTGATCGGCGGCATGTACACCGCACCACCCGCACCCAAATTCTCCGATGCGTTGATGCGAATTGTCGGCCCCATCGCTTCCAGATTGTTGAGGAAGAAGATCGGCGACTCGTTAAATCGGAAATTCTTGATCGGACGCGTGACCTTGCCGTTCTCAATCAAAAACGTGCCGTCGCGCGTGAGACCAGTATAGAGAATCGTGCGTGGATCTACCGCGCGAATGTACCAGAACCGCGTCACCAGCACGCCGCGCTCAGTGCTCTTGATCATCTCCGCCACCGATGACGTACCCCCAATCATCCGCAGCGCACGACGACCGCCGCCGCCGAAGCCACCACCGCCACCAGCGCGAGTCACCGGCATCTTCTGCTTGTTCGCCCAGAAACGATCGTAGTTGAGCGTCTTCACCACACCGTTCTCAAGCCACACCACTTTCTCAAGCGGCATCCCGTCACCATCAAACCCGCCGCTCGAACTCGGCGCGTCATCAGGGTCGGTGAGTAACGTCACACGCGGATCAACAACCTTGAGTCCAATCTTGTTACCACCGCCTGGCTTCGAGAAAAACGAACGTCCCTCATCAGCGGCGCGCGCTTGCATCGCGCCAGCAATGAGCTGCACCAGATTGCCAACGGCCGTGGGCTCAAGGATCGTTGTGTACCGCCCTGGCTCAATGGCCACCGGCGTGCGCGACTCTTTTGCCTTTTGCACTGCTGTCGCGGCCACTTGCCTTGGATCGAGATCAGAGAAACTGGTGCCGTCCGTGCACGCCCAACCGGAGCCCGTGCCATCGGGCGAACGCACCGTCGCCGTCATCGTCATCACCGCGCTTGAGTCGTAGGCGAACAAGCCTTTCGAATTCGCCAGCGCCGTCGCACTCGACCGACATTCTATAAATCCGGTCGCGATGAGGTTGGCGGCACGCGCGAGTTCGGTGACCTCTTTTGCGGCAAGCGCACGTTCGCTTGGCGTTGGCATCGAGAAACTGCGTTCACGCACAGGCGGATACGTTTGCGCGCCAAGCTCCGGCATCAACTCCGGATTGGGCGGCACGAGTTGCGCAATTTCATACGCCTGCTTCGCCGCCGCAGCCAATGACGCGTCATCCAACCGATTGGTGTTGACGCTCGCTGAACGTGTGCCGACAAACGCCGTGATCGTTACCGTCGTATCCTGATTCTCGCCCGACGTCGTCACCTGATTGAGCGCAAAGCGCGTGTCCGCGCGCGCATTGCTGTTGATCGACACACGCGTCACTTCGGCTGGCGAGTTCTTGAGCGCACGTTGTGCGACGTCCTGCGCTTCCGCGCGCGACAACACACCGGCCGACGCAAAGAGTGAACGTGGCGTGCTCATGCCCGTCTCCCGGTGTTGATAATGTTGGTTTGTGTAAACAAGGCCGGTGGACATCCGTGACTGACCGAATTCGATTGGCCGGGCTGACCCTTGGCGTCACCAAACGCACCACCAAGCAAATAGCTGCGCGGGCCGCCAATCACTTTCATCGACCCCCAGAACTGCGGCGTGCGAAACTGATACGCGACGTCCTTGAGCATGCCAACGATCTTCCCGCCCTTCACTTCATAGAACACCTGCCCCGCGAACTGTCCGTTGTAGCGCTGCTGGTCGATTGAAAACGACCCGTCGCCAACAATCGCGATGCCCTTGTCCATCTGACCAATCATGTCCTCCCACGTGAAGTCGTTTCGGCCCGCCAAAATCGACACGTTGGGCATACGCTGGAACTGCACGTCGGCCCAGCTCTGTGCATACGAACAGCCGTACGATTTCACCGGCTTACCAGAACGCTTGTAATAGTCGGCGAGCATCGTTGCTTGTTCGCGCGTTGTCTGATAGTCCACAAACACGCCGTTCTTGATGATGTCGAACTTTGTCGGCTTGACTGCTTCATCATCCCAGCCAATGGCGCCCAGTGAACCCGGTTGATCGCGATCACCAACGACGTTCATGATGTTCGACC